>CALGTL010000105.1 GCA_937901475.1 uncultured Dehalococcoidia bacterium | reverse complement strand
AGTGAGAGCAGATATGCAGGCATTGCGACCAGCTTCCGGAGTCAGCTAATAAATTGCTATTCAAGAATATTCATTTCAGCAAGTTACAACTTGCAACTGGGAAAAACTTGATTGGATTGATTCCCGCTCAAAAATGAGCCCTTTTAGATGGCCAAGCGAAAATCAACATTTCAACAAGAAAAATAGAAAAAAAAAAAATATTCAAAAACCAGATGAATTCAAAAACCAGATGAATATTGACGCGCATTCAAGCCATGCCTGAATCATCAGAAAAACCCAATGCGAGGATATTCTGATTCGAAAAGGTCAATGCTTACATGCAGCAATGACAGTAGTCATCCAAAATTTTCAACGACTACTGTATATTTGCATAAAACAAGAGCAAGGATACTTGATGAAGATCCGCAACTGGACGGATCATAGTTATCGAGTACACCGCTGGACGGTGCAGTCTAGGGGGGGGATGTGAGATACGGAACGTACCAACTGCGGTCGACCGTACGGTCTCCTCTACCAAGATCCTAGGACTCTTTGTTACGAAAGTACCATTCAATATATGGCGCGACTAACATTGGTATTGTACCATGATTAGATCGGGTACGTGCCTAAATTGATACAGGTTACTTTACTACAACCCTGCTGGCTGCTACGGTGAAAAGCAGTACAGTGACAATATCAGATCCGGAGAATACTCCATCGGATTACAGCAGGAACCGAAACAGATACCGGCATGAGAATTCGATTTATTCAGTCGATTCAAATCTCGATCGGGTAATTTCGGTTGGCTACTCAAGGTCAGATGCCACGCGGTTTGACAGATGAAAATTTAGACTTACTTTTCGAGTCAAACATCAGTTCCTACTAAAGGTCATGCCGGAGCCATTTGAAGAATTCAATTTGCTGGAACGGTCATCAAACGGCCGGCACACACGGAGCAGCGATTGAACCTCACCCGACAGCATAGTAAGGTTGCCTTAGCTGGCCTTATGACAGATCGGCAGATCGACGGGCCAGGGGATTCCACCCACTGACAGAGGCCCTGCGAATAGAGGATTAGGCAAAGAAGGCCAATCCTTGAAGGAGCGAAGTACACCGATGAAACTGAATTCGGAACCGGAACGTGATCATTGCGACGCGGTTCGGGTTAGATGATCATGAGAATCATGAGAGGAAAAGCTGCGACTGTTTCTCCATGACTACATGAAAAGGTATGAACTTTACTAACTAATCTTGCGAGCTGTAGGTTCTACGAACTGGCCGCACAGAGATCAAGCGAGAGTTACTGAAGAAGCCCCAAGACTAAAGCTTAAGGATGTCAATTGAATTGAGGTAATCAGAACCCGCACAAGAACCAAGAAAGAAGCAGCTGCCAAGAAATGCAATGCAGCGAGCTTTGACAGAGTGTGGATGATCAGTGTGATCAGTCCAACATTCCATAAAACAACTTTGTGAACAACCAAGTTCAAGGCTGGTCTTATTTCGGAACTGCTCCGTTAGATAGACATTAGATTGGAATAGCCCATCTACAGTAGCACTAGTCATACCCCAGCGAATCGGCACAGTCCTCCAGCCGAAGGCCCCGTCCTGTTGCCCTCATCGTCGCCTTCACTGCGAACGGCCCGCGCTGACAGCAATAGACGGACACCGCTACCACTACGCTTACCGAGTTACGAGCGATCGTGTGATCAACACACATCGGGAGTGACATTATAGATTGAACCGACCGGAAGGACATCCGACGCGAATTGCCGCGGGAGCCCACCGGCCTGGCGCTTAATATGGTAATCTCAGTAAACTAACTAGAACATTGCGATCTAGTCTGTTTGCTGGGTATAGATTAGTCTACACACAGCCAACACCCCCCGGAGGTGGATAGACAGTTACTTTAGTTCGTGGAACTTTATTAACTTTGACACAAAACACTGAAGATTGTACGTGTGTGCAGTCGAGCCTCAACCCAGAACCCTACTTCACTATCAAAGACAGAAGGCAGGCTGAGTTCGACAACATAAACTGCTTCACTGAAGAGCTCCTCAAGAAGAGAGTCGACAACTCCTTCGACATCACCGTGATCGACGGCATCGATCGATCAGGGTATCACACCATCGCGGACACGCCCCAGTCCATCGTCATCTGCTGCTACCTGCATCGAGACACTGAAGTTCAGGACGTGCTCGAGTGCATAAAGCAGACAGCAGAGGAGACTAACCTGGACCGCAAGATCAACGTGATCTTCAAGTCGTGGGAAATCCCGCTCTTCTTCCTGGAGAACGATAAGGGACTTCAGCAAGACTCAGTAAGGTGCATTCTCAAGCAGTCAGCTCTAGCATTAGAGCAGATAATCTCAGACTACCCAGGGATAGCTATCGAGTTTGCTACGCTATCAGCAAGACACAACTGCTTACCTGTGGAAGGAGCACAGTTCCTTTTAGCAAAGCTATTCGACAATACCTTCTCGAAGGCACTCTTTGCCTACTCGAACAGGCAGAATTTCAAGCATCTCTCAGAGCTGGTAGCCGAGAAACCGAGCAAGCGAGCAGGCTTACTCACCCAGCTGGTGTCCAAAGAACACACAGCTCAAGTCTTCATCGAGCGAATCCTGAAGCACAACGAGCACTTAGAGCACCTGCTGCTGGAAACATTGGGAGGCATACCAAGAACGACAGACTGTATCCTGGACAGCATCGCGGAACTGGAAGTTGAGATCAACGGCTGGATCGAGAAAGAAGATCCACAAGGCGCAGCGAAGCTCGCCCTGCTGTACGCGCTCCAGCGTGAGAGAGAGAGCTGCAACAGAGCCCTGCTCCAGGCAGTGTCCTCAACCTGCTCACTGCTGCTGGCTCTGAACGAGAAGCTGACAGTCGACGTTGGTCTCTGCATCAGCGGCGAAATCCAGCCACCTGCGTGCAGAGAAGACCCGTTGCACTTCCGCCAAGTTGTCGACGACAATCTGAAGCAACACAATCAGCATTTAGTAGCCCGCCTACTGGAAGCAGTACACTGTGGGAACCACAATCCATTCCCAACGATCTGCGGCTTCGCAGTACACGCGCTCTCAACGTTCAACGGGAACTGTCACCTCTGCAAGGGTGACTGCGAACTCTACGCCCCAAGGGAGTTCGTACAGGAAGACGTCATCTTCTACAACGCGTACCTGCAGGCGAAGGAGCTCATCATCCAGCATCCACTGGACACTGAATCAAAAGCCTTCAACGAGTACATCGACACCTTCCTCCCGCTCGAGAAGCTGCGCTTCAAGCAGACGCAAGGTGACCGCATCTACCTGGAGGCCTTGAGATCTTTTGTGGACTCCCTCTTCAAGAAAAGGGCCGACCTGGTAGCAAGAGACCATCCTGACGAGCAAGCATACATCTTCAACGGTGTGCGACGCATTGAACCGCACAGAGAAGAAGACGCACGTCATCACGTACAAGCCTTGAAGATCCTTCTATCTATCCTGCACCTACGCGAGACGACAGGCGTCAAGAGCTGGTCTGACGCAGAAAAGTGGATCAGGAATAAGGTGAACCGAATCTTCGAGAACATCACAGGAAGAGTCATCGCTGGGCCGTACCACGGGAAGCACCAGACTGACTTCTTCGAGGCCATCAAAAAGATCATCGTCAAGGCACTGAAGGCACTCTGGCAACAGCAACGTCTCGATCGTGACCATCTCAGACTCAACGCGAGCAAGGAGAAGACCAAGTTTCAGAACATTCTCAAAATCTGCAAAAGAGGAGTCACACTTCTGAGTCAGCAGCTCTTCACTGCGAAGGCTGAACCGCTGCAGAGCTACGATCCTACACTCACCATCGCGGCCCAAGTCGTACACGAGTTCTTCAACCACCTGTTGGAACAGAACCGAGCTCACGTCAACGCGAACGAGAACTTCAAAAGGGACGGAGAAGCATTCTTACTGCAAGACCGAGCTGAAGAAGAGGAACTGAAAAGATTCCAGCTGGATCACACCCAAGTGATTTACTCGCAGTTTGAGAAGCTGCAGTCGATCCGTATATATCCAGTCGTCCAAGCAGATTGCCAAGAGCAAACGGAAGTGCCAGTCGCACAGCCAGAACCTGCTGACGAAAACGATCCCCAGATACAGCGAGTCAACCCGGTGACACAAGGCTGCAACATTGACCTGCAGACCAGCCCTGACAACGCGCACTTGCTGCAACAAGCCTGGAACGACCTCGACGACTTCCATTTCCCAGAAGATCTGATCGCTGAACTTCCCCCGCTGCTCGTCTCGTGCGCTTCGATCAATCCTGTGGCACAGACTGCAGAAGGTCGACCCCTTAGCCCGGCCGATTACACAGATGGACAATCACCAGCAAAGCGAGCAAGAACAGAGGGTTACGCTACAGAGAACCCGGTCTACCAGGATGCAGCAGACGTCATCGCAGACTGCGAAGAGCAGCAAGGCAACGTCGCAGCCGCCGCCGTTGAAGCCATCGACGACACAACCGCCACCTGTGACAACGAAGTCGGCAGAGACCTCTCAGACACAGTGCTTGGCGAAGTCAT
>CALGTL010000104.1 GCA_937901475.1 uncultured Dehalococcoidia bacterium | reverse complement strand
CGGGTTAGTTGGTTACACGTGACCAATGCATTTCTTCACGAGAGCATTCATGTCATTCGGTTGGTTATCGCCAACCCAGGCGACGTACTGGTCAGGGCGCACAAGTATGAGGCGAGCCCCGTACTTTTCACGACCGCCTGCAAAGGAGTCTTCAATGAATTTGAGGGGCATATTCCATATGGTTGCCGCCTTCTGAAACGCAGCGATTGCTCCGTTTGGCGCACTGAAGGCCAGCAGCGTGAAGTCGCGGCCAAGTTCCGCCGCAAGCAACTTTCCTGAGGATAGTGGTTGCGGCGCCAAATGGTGCCCCGGGCGTGCCAGAAACATATGTGAGCCGTGAGCGCTACTGACTCCACCTTTGGGGCCCTCAATGATGGCTGAGCCTTCATAATTGGGTTCGTAAGTTGAAACTCTATTTGCAATGGATGCAGCTTTCCATTGGGTCTCAAACTCAGTCTTGTTTTTGTCTGGGCTGTAGTTGTTCAGAAATTCCCGGTCTTGGTTTATTCCGAACGCAATGAAGTCTTCGCCTGTCTCCCAGAAGATAGGACGGCGTTCATCACTGTAGGACGCTAAGAGGTCATCGCCTCCCCAGCCTTGCAGTACAGACGCCAGCTTCCAACCTAGGTTCGTTATATCTTCCAGTCCATTGTTCAACCCGTACCCCCCATAGGGCGGGTGGCTATGTGCCGCATCCCCTGCTATGAATACGCGCCCTACCTGGTATTTATCTGCGACCGAAACCTTCAAATCCCAAAAACCCACGTGCTCAAATTCAGCTTTGAATTCAAACCCTGCCGCACGATTCAAAAGTATTTGAAAATCATAATTTTCTGTCGTGGTGTCCAAAGGGACAGGCGCATGAAAAAACCATTCTTCCCCTACATCAACGCGACCGAAGAACATCCAATAACCCTGGAATTCAGGATCTAGAGCACGGTAGGTGGTTCGCTCGGGGAAGCGTTGGAAGGCTTGATGAAGTTCCTTCGAGCGGAATACAGCAAGCAGCATTTTCTGGTCGAAGTCGGAGCCGCGGCGTTCGATACTCGCAAGGTCTCGCACCAATGAATGAGCGCCATCACATCCGACCACATAATCGGCTTCATGGATAATCTCTATGCCAGGCAAGGAGTCATCAACAACCGTGACGTAGGCGCCTTGGGCGTTCTGTTTGACGTCCCTGACTGTATGCCCATAAAGGAGTGAGACATTGGGGAGCGACGAAGCCTTGTCACGAAGTACATTTTCCAACGAGTACTGCGGCAGGCGATCGTTCTCTTCAAAGTAATATGACTGCACGGTTTCCCTACCTGGGGGGGCATACCAATACTTGCTCATCATATTCTTGTAAGCGGTTACGCTACCGATTGGGTATTTATCAGGCATAGACCGAGCTGCGCGAAGTTCGTTGACGATGCCCCAGAAATAAAAGTGCTCGAGCGTGCGCTGGGTGAGATTCTGGCCCTTCGGGATGTTCTGTAGCTTCGTGCGGCGCTCAACAAGAGTGCACGAGACTCCGCGCAGGCCTAGCTCAACTGCAAGGCCGACGCCAACGGGGCCTCCACCGACAATAATGACCTGAGTGCGATTGGGCACGGGTGTCCTCCGGCGGGCGCGCGTCAGTCAGCGGTGCCCTAAAGGATATTAGTCGATTGAAGGCCAGGGAATGTAAATCTCGCCACTTCAACGCCTGCGTCCAGGCATAACTTAAATGCCAAGTGCTCGAAGTCTTCCGTGCAGATTGAGCATGCACGGAAGACTCTCATAGCGTTACTTCGCTGCTTTGGTTCGAGTATTCATAGATCGAGTTCGTTTGCGATTTGTAGGGCCAGAGGCAAACGGGCGATCCGAGAAATCTTTGCGCTGAGGGGTAGGGCTTCGGCTAGCAGGCGCGCTGCTTCGTCCAACTTGATTGGGCTTCCGGCTCTCCCAGGGCTTCGGGCCACTCTTCGGTCGGGCTCGAAAATCCTCATTGGAGTGCGGTCGCGCGGCAACCATAGCCCTATCGCGCGGAGCTTCTGCAGGCTTCCCTTCGCGGCGAGGACTCTGGGTGTTTGGTCGACCACTCTGGAATGGGCGCTTGGAAGGAGCGGATGCGAAGCGCTTAGAAGGGTCAAACACCGGTCGCGAGGCTGCATCTCTGTTGTTAGAGTCGTGGCGTCCAGTGAAAGAAGGGCGTCGGTCTTTGTTGCTTTGAGGCCGAGCTCGAACTGGGTGCTGTTGGCTAGAGGTATTCGGTCGACCGCCTTCGCGCTCTGACCAAGGCTCTAGTTCCGAACGGTCATCCGCAACGAGCTCAGTCGGTTTCGGCGAAGGAGCTGCTTTGCGAGTTGGCGCCGGAGACATTTGGCGCAAAAGAGCCGCGTCTGGAGAAATGAACGGCTCGTCGATTCCAACTTGACGCATCATACGTCGCGTTTCCCTAGCCTGGTCAGGCAACACGAGGCTGAGCACAATGCCTCCTTGGCCTGCACGGGCGGTGCGCCCTGAACGATGCACGTACGTCTTGTAATCGTCTGGCGGGTCGAAGTGAACGACTACCGCAATATTGTCCACGTGGATCCCGCGAGCAGCCACATCGCTAGCGACAAGCGCCTGCACTTTACCCTTCGCAAACTCGGCCAGCGCACGCATGCGCTGACCTTGACTACGGCCACCATGAATAGCGCCTGCTTTAATGCCAGCAGCCTCTAATTCTTTCGCCAGCCTGTCAGAACCATGTCGTGTTCGGCAGAAAATGATCGCAGGCCAAACCGCATTGACGGCCTCAACAATAAAGTCGTTGCGGTTAGCGCGATTTACCTTCCAGAATACATGGGAGGCCGATGTGATATCGGGCGTTTCCTCGCCAACCTCGTGGCGCACCGCATCCTTCTGGTAATCCCTGGTCAGTTTGGCGACATCACCATCAAGAGTCGCTGAGTAGAGTACCGTCTGGCGATTCTCTCCAGTCTGGTCCAGCAAGCGGCGAACGGCAGGCATGAATCCCATATCTGCCATGCGGTCTGCTTCATCTATAACCACAAAATCAACGTCGTCAAGCTTCAAAGCCTTCTGGGCAAGCAAGTCTTCCAGGCGGCCAGGACATGCTACCAGGACATCAACGCCCTGACGCAGGGCGTTGTATTGCGCTCCATATCCGACTCCGCCATAAACGGCGCTAACGCGCACAGAACCAGAAAACGTGCGCATTTCAGTAGTGATTTGCTCTGCAAGTTCTCGTGTGGGAGCCAATACCAGAGCCCGGGGCCGCCGGGACTCTGCGCGGCCAACTTTCGCGACCAACGGGATACCGAAGGCAAGAGTTTTGCCTGATCCAGTAGGGGCGCGTCCGCATACATCGCGGCCTGCCAGCGCGTCCGCCAGTGTTACGGCTTGGATCTCAAAGGGACTAGTGATGCCTCGATTTTCGAGGGATTTAACGATCTTCTCGGGAACGCCCAATTGGGCAAAGGTAGGGGACAATGGAGCTCCTTGTCCGCGCTTCAGCGCGGGATTATGGGTTCACGGTGCCTCACACGCATGCCTAAAAGGCGTGTTAATCCGCGTGCTAAACGAGGCGAGAAATATGTCGGGCTGGTTCACGATGACTGGAGGAACCAAACACCCGTCAGCGAACCCACCGGCTAGGAAGCCCTGCCGGAGCATAAATCATTATACCACTACGATTTTCGACGTGCGCCATTTAACGATGAGATCACACGCGAAAATACCTCATTCAGGCATACTCAAGCCTCGCCACGAGGAGTGCGGTTCACGTAACATAGGAGAGCGCCGGGCATTACTGCCTATTTGCGCCATTACTGGATTCAGCATGTTATTTTCCGACAATGTCACCAAATCATTCGGTGGCTTCGATCTTTTCACGGGCGTTTCATTTAACGTCGCCGACGGGGAACGCGTGGCCATCGCCGGCCCCAACGGCGCAGGAAAAACCACATTACTTAGAATGCTGGCAGGCGAGGATGAACCCAGTTCAGGGTCTGCTGGCCATCGGAACGGCTCGCTCGGGTATTTGAAGCAGGAGTCAGGCTTCGATCTCGAAAATACGCTGGAGCAAGAGATGTGGGTCGCCTTTCCCGAGGCACTTGCTATCTCTCGCCGGCTCGCCGAGATCGATATCATTTTACCCACGTCAGAGGGTAACTCGACCGCGCTCATTGCAGAATCGCTAGATCTGTACGAACGATTTGCAGTTTTAGATGGCCACATGGTAGAAGCTCGTGTGGGAAGGGTGCTGAACGGCCTTGGTTTTAAGGCATCCGACCGTATAAAGGCCTGTGGCAGTTTCAGCGGAGGTTGGCGCATGCGCATATCGCTAGCTAAGGTTCTAGTGCGACGCCCTGATCATATGCTGCTAGATGAACCTACCAATCACTTGGACACCAAAGCTCGTGATTGGCTTGCGCGCGAGCTACACGATTACCAAGGTACTCTGGCCTTAGTCACTCACGATGCAGCTTTCTTGGACAAAGTAGCGGAACGTGTCCTTGAAGTTGGGGAGTCTGGTGTCGTTTCCTACACGGGGAATTACACCAAGTACCTCCGCGAAAAGGAGAAGCGAACCCTGCAGCAAGAACAAGCTGCGGCCCGCCAAGAACGCGAAGTTGCGTCTCAGCAGGAATTCATCAATCGATTCCGCGCTAAAGCTACAAAGGCCACCCAGGTAAAGAGTCGTGAAAAAGCGCTTGCTAAGGTGGTGCGAATCGCTCGGCCACAGCATGACTCAGCAGCCAAGTTCAGCATCCGATCCCATGGGCGGGTTGAGCAAAAGGTGCTCGCCATGGATTCGATTTCTCTTGCCTTCGATGAGGAGATTGTGCTCATGGATGCAACTCTTGTTGTAGAGCGCGGCCAGAAGGTTGTCCTCGTGGGCCCCAACGGCAGCGGGAAGTCAACTTTACTTCGGATTGCTATGGGCCAGGTGCCACCTTCAGACGGCAGCGTACTATGGGCCGAGCGGGCAAAACCCGGTTACTACGAGCAGCACCAAGATGAGGCGTTGGACCCGGAGCTAACTGTGCTTCAAGAGGTTCAGGCAGCGGCTGAAGGTGCAACCGAGCAGCGTGTTAGAACCGTCTTGGGCGAGTTCATGTTCAGGGGGGACGATGTATTCAAGAGAATCTCGGTGCTGTCCGGTGGAGAGCGCAGCAGGGTGGCACTTGCAAAGTTCCTAATCCAGCAAACGAATGTACTACTTCTAGACGAGCCGACCAACCATCTAGATAAGGCCACGCGTGAGAGTCTAGTCAATGCTCTGGATAAGTACGATGGCACCATTATTTGCGCCACTCACGACAAGGATATTCTCGATAAAATCGCCACGCACGTCTACGAGATGCAAGACGGCGCTTGCGTTAACACCCGCATAATCGAAGCTCCATTACCCATCAAGGAAGAGCCCAAACAGCGTAAAGGCAAGAAGAAAAAATAGATCATCTAGTTTCGATTCATAGCCTAGCCCTCTCTTTCCTCTTCATGTAACACCAAATCGAGTCCGAGCGATGAAGCCTCACTCCTTCGAGCCATAGAGAGCCTCTATAGCCTCGCGAGCAAGTCTGCAATATGGCTAGTTTGATTCATATCGGGCTCCCAAGCACAGATGATGCCAAGCTCATTAATCACCACTGCAGGTCTTCTCCCTTCAGAAGAGTTTTTAACGTACCGCTCGTCGGTCTTAGAGGACATACCTACCGAAATACCGAGCAAACGAGCAGGATCACTTAGAACGGCAAAGGGAAGGTTTTCTTCCTGTACCCATTTCCGTGATGCTTCAAGATTCCCATCATGTACGCCGAACATGATTATGTTCTTTTCCGTAAAAATTGCTGCGTGGTCTCGGTACCCGAGAGCCATTCGCGTTCAGTTCCCGCCGCCAGGGCTAGTAAAGAAGTACAGCAATATCTTGCGCCCTTTAAGGTTCTTCAACGCTATCGTCTGTCCATCGCTGGCTTTCAGTGTGAAATCAGGGACAGTTTTCCCAAGGTAATTTTCAGCCACAATCGTCCTCCATTGAAATCTACGAACCCTTTCCAGGGTTACTGTGAGCGACTTTGCCTCTTTAAAATTCTTCCTCACCTTACACAATCTCGTCAAAGCGCCAGGAAGTAGGCGAGGTAGATTACTCGTGCAAGCCCAAGAAATATTCTCCAATTTTGGGGTCGTTAAGGATGCTCTGGGCATTGCCCGTATGAACTACTTTCCCATTGCTGAAGATGTACCCGCGATCAGATCGGGCGAGAGACAATCTCGCGTTTTGCTCTACCACAAGCACTGAGATGCCCTGGTCTCTAAGTCCATCGATGTTTGCGAGAATTTGTTGTTGGTATTTAGGCGAGAGCGCAGCGGTTGGCTCGTCCAAAAGCAAGAATTTCGGGTTCGAAACAAGAGCTCTTGATATGGCTACCATTTGGCGTTCACCGCCTGAAAGAGTTGCCGCCAAATCATTCATGCGTGGCTCTAATTCGGGGAACATAGCACAAGAGCGTTTGATTCGAGTCGCAAGTTCTTTTGATGGAAGCCAAACTCCACCCATCTCTAGGTTTTCGCGGACCGACAGTGAAGGGAAAACATTGTCCACCTGTGGCACATACGCCACTCCAAGCCCAACTAGCCTGTCCGTTCGCCAGCCTGATACATCAATGTTGTTATGGAGCACCACCCCAGCTTGGTGCGTTGCCAGGCCAAAGAGGACTTTCAGGAAAGTAGATTTCCCGCAACCATTCGGTCCAATTATTGTAATGAATTCACCCTCATCAACATGCAAGTCAATTCCATTTAAAATCTGAACCGTCCCATATCCTCCTTCTAGGCCCGTCACTTCAAGGACTTTAGTCATTGCGAGTTTTGCTCCGGGCTACCGAGATAAGCCTCTACTACAGCGCTGCTTTTCCTTATCTCATCAGGTGTTCCTTCCATCAAAATTCGCCCCGCATCCATCACGATGATTCTGTCGACGTCATTCCGAAGAATGAAGTCCATGTTGTGCTCAATAACTAACATGCCGATTCCCCTACTCGCGGTCAAGGAGCGAAGGTTTTGAAAGATTCTTTCTGCCAAAGGACCAGCAACTCCCGCTACCGGTTCGTCAAGCAAAAGAAAATCAGGAGAGCTCATCAGCGCGCGACCTATGTCAACAAGCTTGCTCTGCCCGCCGGACAATTCACTTGCTAGCTGATTTGCCACATGCGAAATTTCGAGCACCTCTAGTACTGAATAAGCGTCACTGAGGCGTTGTGCTTCCATTTTCCGTGAATTTGGGCGGAGTAGCGCTAGGAGCAAATTAGGAGAAAATTGACGACGAGGCGGAACGAGAAGGTTCTCAATCACGGTCATCTCTCGCCAGAGCCATGTATGTTGAAAGGTTCTTGTAAGTCCTAGGTTTTGAATCTGATCTGGTCGTAGCCCCGTGGCGTTATAGCCAAGCACTTGAACCTGGCCACTGCTCGTGGGCAGAAGACCTGAGATGCAATTGAACGTCGTGGTTTTACCACACCCATTAGGGCCGATTAATCCGACGAATTCCCCTTGGCCAACCTCGAATGAAATTCCGTCAATGGCCCTAAGGCCACCGAATTCTTTTGTTAGTTCGGACACTTTTAGGGCAGGCGCATTCATCATTACGCAGCCTCTTTCCGTTCGCTGGTATCTTCGGGCGGGCCAGGAGGATGTTTGGGGCGGCGTGGAATCTCAGGTAATAAACCTTTTGAGGATGACACTAACCCTCCAACGATAACCATTCCAATCAGAGCCAGTTTGAGATGGGTAAGGGACAATTCCACATCTCCGTTAGGGAACACTGCTTCGATGGACCGGATAGACCAGACCAGACCTCCGATGCTGGTCACCAACCAGGAGAAGATACTGTCCATGAGTGATGTTAAACCGTGGAAAGGTAAGCTTGAGCTACCTCTCGAGACAACCAATACATTGAAAATGAATTCAACAATAACAATCAGAAAGGCTCCGATGATCATCCCTCTGTTGTTGCCTCTCCCCCCCACAATGAAGGCTGCCCAAATGAGGAAAGTTGTTCTAACAGGGTTCATGAAATCTGGCCAAATGCTGGTGTTCAACCACGCCCAGAGAGCCCCTGCGAGCGCAGCAATGGCCGCGCCTAATGCGAGGCTGGCGGCCTTGTGGATGAGGATGTTATGGCCATGATGTTGGCTGACTACTTCATCTTCCCTGATTGATCTCAGAATACGCCCCCAAGGAGAGGCAAGCAGGGTATTCAATAAAAACCAAACTGCGATAAGAGTAGTCGCAGCGAGCATAGCGAGAAGCACGACATATGGTGCGGCTACATGCAAGCCGAGCAAATCACCAATCCTGTGCGCGGGCCCATTCTCCCACCAACTTTCCAGTGGGCGCGGATATTGTGATATTCCAATTGCTGAAGTCAGTGTTGAACCAGCTCTCATTAATGGCTCTGCCTGGAGTGAAATGCGTAGCATTTCGCCAAGGGAAATCGTCACAATCGCAAAGTAATCCATCCGTAGCCGAGCAGTAGGGTATGCAAGGAGCCAACCGAGAGTGGCCGATATACCTACAGCAATGAGCGTTGCCGTCCAGGGAGACCAGCCATATCCGTTCAACGCGACCGGGGTAGAAAGTAGTCCTACGACTACTGCACCAATGCCGACAAAGAAGATAACCCCGAAATTAGTCATGCCCGTAATACCTGTATGAAGGTTGAGCGAGAAAGATGCGAGGCCGAAAATACCCACCAAAGTCACGATGCGCGCGACCTGCAGAGTCTTGGTGAGGCTACTGACACTTGGCAACATGAAAACTATGGCAGCCAAAACTAAGAACAAAATTGCAAATAGAATCCACGACCCTCGTTCCGTTTCTCGGTCAATGCGCGGTAAGTGCCTATGTCTGATGTGCGATAAATTTCGGGTCTCAACTATTCTGTTACTGAGCACCTTTGCCTTTGAGGGTAGCTTCGCTAGGTAATTTATACGCGCCGCCCAAAAGAGCGAAAGAGCATTGGTTAACCAGTCTAGAATTATCTCTCGGCGATGGTTTGCGCGCTCAAAAAAACCCCGCAAAGGTGCAGTGACTACTGGTAATCGACCGATCGGGATGAGCAATTTCACTCTTGATGCATAGTGTGCATTCTGGCGAGAAAGCCGCTGCTTCTTGATGCGATCGATATTCCAATTCTGCAAAGCGAAACCAATTCCGCGCGGGGCGAGAAGGAGTAACCCAACCAAGAAAACAAAAGGCACTACTTGAGCGAAGCCGCTTGCGCTAGGGCGATCAAGCGCATCCCCTACCCCAATCAATACCGGCTCGGATGCTGCCCGAAGCAGGCCTACGATAAGCGCTCCTATAATCGCGCCTGGTACAGAGCCAATGGTGCCAAGAACGATTACCGCGAATGCAGGTAAAAGAAGAGAGAGACCCAACTCAGGGTTAATCGGTAAGATCGCAGCAATCAATGCTCCGGCGAAACCAGCAATTCCAGATGATAGGAATGCGGTCCCTCCATGGACGCGCTCAACGTGTATTCCACTAGATGCAGCGAGGTCAGGGTTATCAGCTACAGCTCGCATTTGTCTGCCAAAGCGGGTTCGGTGCAAGAGGAACAATAAGAGTATTGCTATCGCAAACATTCCTATTACAAATGTGAACTTCGAATATGCGAATGCGTACGGGCTGACGCTGGTAGCCATTTCCATCAATGGTTGGTTGCCAGCATCGCCAAGGTGGAGCGTCACTTGCTCGGCTGGAAACTTAATAGTCGATGTGGTGAGTCTCCAGTCCCGATCAGGTACAAAGCGAAAAGTGCCAGCACCAAATCGCATATAGAGCAGGCCTCGAAGGATCATAGATACGCCGAGAGACGCAATCATCATCACCTGAGGTGTCCCCATTTTTGCCCGGAACCTCTTGTAAACCACGCGATCAATAGCGAAGCCTAACGCTCCGGTTATCACAAAAGCGCTTACTCCCGCCCAGAGCAGTAGCTCCCAGTTGAGAATCCCATCCGATGGCGAATCAGAAATCGGGAAAAACCTATTTGACCACATCAGCAATAGCGCGATATACGACCCGAATAGCACCATTTCAGCCTGGGCAAAATTGGCAAATCGCTGAACTTTGTACGTCAGTGTCAGGCCCACTGCAACGCTGAGGTAAGCAGCAGACCAGTAAAGGCCGCTCAGGCCTACCGACGACAAGTTAAATTTAATTGTTGCTTTTCGACCTGAGCCAGTTAAAAGTAGTTCAAGCACGACAAAACTAATTAGTACCACCAATATTGGGGTAAGGACGATTAGCGTGCTTTTCCAACTTGCTCTTACCTGAGAAAGGATGATTCGCAGCAAGAGAAGAGCGCCGACCATGACTTCAATTGGTAGCAGTAGCCATTCAAGTTGGCTCGTGAACAAGCCGGACCATACGATGGTACCTAGGCCGTGAATTAAACCGATGTACCCATCAACGAGAAGGAATAGGGCTAATACTAGGGCTCGAAGCCACCCTGGCCTAGCCAGCCAATGCCGCGGTGCAGTATTCAAAACCAATCGTGACGGTCCAAAACTGACCTCTCTCTTTGGGTGATATGGCCGTGCCATTCCCGCTAATTAAATTGGCCTGCATTCGACGTTTAAGTCGCTGCAGGCCAATTTACCTGTCTCGGTTCTTCGGAGGAAGGTTTCGTTACTTAGTAGCTAACCCGCCATCCGCAGACCAAACTCGAGGGCAAGAGAAGTTGGTTCCCGTGAATTGGCAAACTTCATATCCCGTGCCAATAACGTCTCCATTTGCATCAAACGTGTGATTGCCACTAGCGCCATCGTAATTCGTGCCAATCTTAGCAACCGCGACCCTCAAGTCTCCATCCGGGTCCGAAGCTATAGCAGCAGCTGCAATTTTGATTGCGTCGTAGGTTTCGTGGGTGTATATCCCATCTTTACCGTCAGCAGCGGCATAAGCACTTTCAAATTTCGATTTCGCAACGGAGTCTTTACCTGGGCGAGGCCGGGTTGCGATCAAACCATCAACCGCTGAGGCATCTGTGAAATCACCGGTGAAGTTAGCGTCAGCGATTCCATCGGCGCCAATCATGACTCCTTCGAAGCCTTGAGCAGAAAGAGCTTCAACGATCGATGCTCCGTCTGTGCTGTATGACATCAAGAGGACTGAATCGCAGCCACCGGAGACGACAGCTTGAGCTAGCGCCGATGCGTCGTACTTACCCTCAGCAGGGTCATAGGCCGCTTTGGTGCATATCTCACCAGACCAATTACTTATGAAGTTATCGCCTAGGCCTGCGCCGTAGTCGTTTGTCATGTAAAGCACCGCAGGGTTTTTAACACCAGCGGCCGATGCAACATCAGTCAACGCTACCGCTTGCTGAGCATCGCTGGGGACAATTCGGAAAAAGTATCCGTTGTCGTCGGCGGTTGTGAGTGCCGGAGCGGTGCTTGCATAGGAGATCATGGGGACTCCCGCAGGGGCCGCGACAGCAATCGCCGCTGTAGATGCACCTGAACATGCAGCTCCAACTATCACCAAAACACCGCTGTCTATAAGCGTTTGAGCTGCTGTAGCTGCTGTCGTGGAGTCACAACCTGAGTCAGCCGTAATCAGTTCAAATTCAAAATTACCATCGTAGACCTCGTTAATCGAGGCCAAACCCACCGACCCAGCCGACGCGAAACCGGGCGCGAACTGTGCAATAGGCCCGGTTTGAGGGCTCAGCATTCCAATTTTAACGCTGCTCGCGCCGCCACAAGCCATGAGAAGAGACACCGCAACCGTCATGACCAATAAGCCAAACAATCCGCGCAGTTTCACAATCCACCTCGCTTCTTGAGTTTCATTTTCATCGTTCCTAAACGATAACCATCTTAGATGCTAAAACCGTGCTCCAGCCAGTTTTAAACAGATGCGGAGATTAGTAGGCTCCTTAAGAGCTCCATTTGTCATCCGTTTTTCATCTATTTTTCAGTCAATCGAATACTATTTCACAGAAATCAATGGTTTTAGCCCTGTTTTAGAACATAAACAACGAGAACATTACCCTTATACACCGTGGCCAATGCTCCCGTAGTGTCGCGAGTGCTATCGGGCAAGAAATTCACCGTTCGTTTCAGGATTCGTACTAGCCTAAATGCCTCTTGCGAATTCCGATGCAGAATGCTAGTTTCAGTCTCGGAAAGAAATGTACTTCCCCGATTTTTGAAGAGGCAGCAATGGCAATCATCGATGCAGATGCCCATGTCGTAGAAAACGATTACACGTGGAGCTTCATGCCCGACGAGGACAAATCTCATCGTCCCGCTATTCTCATCCCCAAAGAAGGTCACCAGACTAGAGCCGGTGAGTATTGGTTCATCGATGGGCGAGTGTTCGCCAAAGATGTGAACATCGGGTTGGACACAGACCAAGCGACTCGAGAAGCGACAGATGTCAAAAAACGCTTGTCCCACATGGACGAACTTGACGTCAACACACACGTTCTCTATCCCACGGTATTCTTGCGCCCTCTCACTAGGCATTCGGAAGTTGAAGTAGCGTTGGCCCGCGGTTACAACCGTTGGCTTGCGAATATCTGGGAGCAAGGTGAGGGAAGGTTGCGCTGGGCGGTAATCGTCCCAACATCGCGCATGGATATCGCAATTGAAGAATTGAATTACGGGGTTGAGCACGGCGCCTGCGCCTTGTTCATGCGCGGGATTGAGGGCGACCACCGGCCAAGTGATCCATTTCTTTTCCCGCTGTGGGCGGAAGCTCAACGCTTAAACATACCCGTGTGTTTCCACGCAGCTAACGGTAAATTTGAGATATTCGACTATTTTGCCCGGGACTCCGGGTTTTCAACCTTCAAACTCCCTGCCGTAGGGGCTTTCCATGACATTGTCATGAAGCAGATGCACAAGCAATTCCCAGATCTCCGGTGGGGCTTTATCGAGACCAGTGCCTCTTGGGTTCCATACGTGCTGAATGACATCTCTCTCCGTTATAAAAAACAAGGATTAGCGTGGGCCGGTCGCGAGTTGCTCGCGGAGCGGAATATGTTTGTCGCTCTCCAAACTGCAGATGACATTAGCTACATCACTGATGTGGCAGGTGAAGACAACTTGGTAATCGGGACAGATTACGGGCATAACGATACTTCGACAGAGCTGCGTGCGCTTACAAATCTCCGAGACAACGGAGGTCTAGACCCCGTCCTTGCAGACAAGATTCTCGATAAGAACCCTCGCAAGCTATACGCCCTCTAAAAGGGCTCAGTCTTCTGGGGTTCGATCGCGGCAGTAAATATCACATTGGAGGGGGTGCAGAATGAGGGTTATATTTGGAGTCAAGTCCCTTCGGTTCACCAGGCTGCTTACGGTGATGCTTGCCATGGTTTTGGTGGGTATGTTCGCCAGTGCTTGCGCGGAAGAAGAGTTTCCGAACCGAGACATTGAATGGTTCGTCGGCTTCAACGCTGGTGGTGGGTTTGACGTCGCCAGTCGCATAATCGCAGACAAGATGAGCGATGACCTTGGCGTCGATGTTGTCGTTCGAAACATCCCTGGTGGCGGAGGCCGTCGCGCAGTCCAAGAGATTTCTCGAGGAGAGCCCGATGGGTACTCAATTTCGATTGTAAACATGCCGAACCAAATCACTGCTGAGTTACTCGACCCAGAGGGAGTCGATTTCAATTCAATTGGCTGGGTGGGTCGTGCAGTAATTCAGACCTACGGTATGTATACAGCGGCTGATTATCCATACAACACTCCTAGTGAGATTGCGGCATCAGTTCCTGAGCCACGCTATTGCCTCACAGGACTGTCGGGGCATTCTTTCTTGGTTGCATCAATCGCAACTGAAGAATTAGGTATTCCCTGGAATCCTGTGACCGGGTACAAAGGATCTGAGATTCGAGCAGGCCAGCTTCGTGGTGAATGTGAATTAGCATCAGGCCCAATTGCTGGCGACACTTTGACAGCGGTAAACGGCCCTGAATTCAAGGTTCTCTGGATGTTCTCGGATGAACGCTTTGAACAGGTCCCGGACGCACCAACAATCAGCGAGCTGGGGCACGCAAGCGTTGGAGCAGCCACGTTGGCAAACAATGGGATGGTAATGGCACCTCCAGGTACTCCCGATAACGTGCTCAATATTCTGTCCACTTCTCTAAACAAAGCTCTAGCCGATCCTGAAGTCATTGAAGCGATTCATGCCCGCGGTATGGCTGTGTCGATATTGACTCCACAAGAAGCTTCAAAAGCTGTTGAGGGTATGTTCGGTATCGTCGAAGAGAATATCGACGTTGTCCGGGCAAAGTCAGTTGCAGCGAACTAACGCGGCCAATGGTTGAGGTAGTACGTGTTTGATGCACTCGGGTTAGCAATCGGCCAAATGTTTGAGCCCGCCTCTATCGGGGCTATCTGCTTGGGGATGGCTGTCGGTGTGGTGTTTGGGATAATTCCGGGCTTAGGTAGCGTTATCGCAATGACGTTACTACTCCCATTCACATTCGGTTGGGACCCAACCTTAGCCATGTACGTTTTCGCAGGAATTATGGGGACCGCGTCCACTGGGGGCGCGGTCCCAGCAATTCTGCTAAACACACCAGGAACAATCGCTAACGTTTGTACTACATTCGACGGTTACCCGATGGCCCAACGTGGCGAAGGAGGTCGAGCCCTAGGGCTTGCAGCTTCTGCCTCAGGTCTCGGGACATTGTTCAGTATTTTGGTATTAACAGCGTTGCTACCTTTAGCAAAGCTGATGCTCATGGCCTTTGGCGCACCTGATATTTTCTGGCTAATCATCGTCGGTCTACTCGCAGTCACTTTCGCCTCGCAGCAGAATATGGCAAAGGGGTTGGCTGCCGGCGGCCTCGGGATTTTGATTGCGCTAATTGGTTTTAGCCCCGTGTTCGGCGAATTAAGATTCGCATTTGGCAGTGAATATCTATGGGATGGAATCGAAATTGTTCCCCTTGCGGTAGGGTTTTTCGCGCTGAGTGAATTGCTGGTTTACACCTCTCGGGGCGGAAGCATTGCACAATCGCGATCGACTATGGAGGTTGGGGCAAAGCAATTGCTCAGCGGGGCCGTCGAGGTCTTTAAGTACCCAGGGATTTTGCTCCGCGGTTCAATTATTGGCACTGTCACAGGCGCTATTCCTGGTGCTGGTGGCGCAGTTGCAAATTTCCTCTCATATAGTTCAGCAAAGAAGGCTTCGAAAACACCTGAGTTATTTGGAACCGGCTATGCAGGTGGCATTGTCGCTTCTGAAGCAGCGAACGATGCGAAAGACGGAGGAATACTGCTGCCGACATTGACTTTCGGCATCCCTGGGAATGGAGAGATGGTCATTCTCATGGGCGCATTCGTATTACACGGGATACAGCCCGGTCGTGACTTACTAGTCAATCGTCTTGACATAGTCTGGGCAATCATACTTGGTGTGGTGGCAGCTCAAATACTCACTACCATTGTCATTTTGGGAGCAGGTGGCTGGTTAGCCAAATTAAGTCTTGTCCCTGTGCGATATATAGCACCATTTGTTGCAGTGCTGAGCTTCATTGGGGTCTACGCGGTTCGGTCGAACATCTGGGACGTTATGCTGGCAGTTATGGCCGCCATCATCGGTTTCGGCTTACGTAAGGCTGGTTTCCCCATTATTACTTTGGTCATCGGGTTTGTACTAGGTGAATTAGCGGAGAAGTCTTTCGTTCAGTCACTACAGATTTCGGGTGGCTCTTATTCAGTGTTCTATAGTCGCCCTGTATCAATAATCCTTATTGCCATCATTATCGGAACTGTCGGGTGGAGCATCTACCGCGCGCTCTATCCCGCCTCTGCTCCACAGGAAGCCGCTGAGTAGATGAGTAAATTCAACGGCAACCAGGTGCTGAGTTTCGTGGTATATGCGGTAATGCTTACGTTAGCGCTGACTTTCGTTTTCGGTTCGCTTGTGTACCCAGGACGCCTACGGCTAGTCCCATTGGTCATCGGGATCCCGACAGTGCTGTTGTTGGTGTACATCATCTTGATGGATATCAACCCGAAATTGTTCTCATTGGCTCGCAACAAGGGTGAAGATGGTACAGAAGCTGGCGCCCCCTCTGAGCCCAGTGTCAATTCTGGTCAGTGGCAGCGCGTCATTACCATCTATGGGTGGATAGTTGGATTTTTCATTGGCGTTTTCATTTTTGGATTCTATATCGCA
>CALGTL010000103.1 GCA_937901475.1 uncultured Dehalococcoidia bacterium | reverse complement strand
ACTCGCCTGTAGGCGCCATTGGTCGACCACACCGAGTGTTTCATCCGATCCTGGCTCCCCGAGAACCCAAGGTCGTTCTGATTCAAGAATTTCATGCTGAATCCGATCGGTGCTTTCGTGCAGGTAGTGCTCGACAATCATTGAGGCGGTGACGTCGGTCGCGGCAAGAGCCTGTGTCCAGCCTTCCCAGAGAGCTTGCATAAATTTCTCTACCAGCTCGGGTGAATGGTCGTAGGTCGCTCGACTAGTCGACAGGACCTGGCTGTAGACCTGGTATCCGGCGTCACGGGCCCAGAGCACTCGGATAACGCTGCCTTCGGCACGCATCTCGACGGGTTCGACGAGCCCGTTGCACTGGCAAGCATCAATGTCACCGCGTAGGAGTTGAGTCGTCTTGTCATAGGGCACGTCGACGACATTCACGTCGGCCAGGGTTCGACCCGCAGAACGCACGGCGTAGTCGAGGCCCGTGACGCCGTCGACGTGCACACCCACGGTGAGTCCTGCGAAGTCGGCGAAACTCGTGACGGGCGAGTCGGCGCGCACGATCCACGCGAGCGGCGAGTAACGAAGCATGGCACCGAGCACGATCACGTCGTTGCCGGCGGCAAGCGACTGAATGGCTAGGTTGTCCTCCGACACTGCAATACGGCCTGGTATGTCCAGGCCGGCAACCGGATCGGTGTGTACTTCCCACGGAAGGATTTCAACTTCCACCCCACGGGCGGCGAATAGCCCACTGTGATCGGCCGCGAGGAGCCCAGCGAACTGCGCATTGGGTTTCCAATCGAGTTGCACACTGATCATCGATCGCCCACGTCCTCGTTGGCTGAATGGATGGCAAGGCAGTGTTCGGCGATTGCCCGACCGTTCGTCCACCAGATTCCTTTGCCTTCCCGTGTCTCGTCGAGGAGCGCAGCGAGCGCTCGCAGGCTGCCCGGGCGGCCTACGAGGTTGGGATGAAATGTTGGTGAGAAAAGCCCGCCATAGTGCCCGAGTCCGAGCAGTTCGTCACGCCACAACGAGAATGCGGCGCTCACCGCCGCAAAGCCACCACTGGCGTTGGCGAGGTCGACACCAAATTGCTGCCAGTCGTCGAGGACGGTGCTGATCGACAGCTCAAACAGCGGACGATCCTCAAAGTCGAACACGGTAGGTACATCGTGTTCCATGAGGCTGTTGTCGTAGAGAAAACCGTGGCGGTGCAGCAGGTCAACCGTCCCAAGACTCAGGCCCCAACTGGGAGCGGTCCAACCAATGGGTCGCTGACCTGTGAGCTTCACGATGATCTCAGTGGACCGGCCGAGGATGTCCTCCTCCTCGTCTGGCGTCAGCTTTGAGACATCTTCGTGGAGGTAACCGTGGTGAACAATTTCGTGACCTGCCTCGACACACGCGATGACGATGTCGGGTTGTTGCTCGACGACGAAGGCCGGGAACGCGAAGCTGGCAGGTGTCTGATACTCAGCGCACAGTTCGAGAATTCGCGGGAGCGCTGTGGTCACTCCGTAGCGGGCTTCGCTGAACGACGCAAAGTTCGAGTCGACGGGTTTGCCCGAGGCGTGTACACCTGCGTCGCCGTCGACGTGCCAGCACAACCAAGCCGCCGACTTGAATCCTTCTGGCCAGGCGAAATCATCAATTGGTCGACTGGCTAGAGGATGCATGACATGAAGTCCTTGGTTGACTCTTCGGCCGGGCTGTGAAATATCTGTTCTGGCTTTCCGCGCTCGACGATGCGGCCGGTATCCATGTAGGCGATTTCGGTCGCAATTTCTTCCGCGAATCGCATCTCGTGGGTGGCCATCAGCATCGTCATTCCGTTGTCCGTAAGAGCGCGGATCGTTCGGAGTACCTCTTGTGTGAGACGTGGATCAAGCGAGGATGTCGGTTCATCGAACAGCATGACGCTCGGCTCAAGGGCGAGGGCCCGTGCAATAGCGACACGTTGCTGTTGACCTCCCGACATTTGCGACGGCCGCTTGTCGGCGTGTTCCTCCAATCCGACGTCCTTGAGAAGCTTGAGGGCGTGGTCATTCGCCTCCGTTTTGTCAACCTTGAGAACCTTGCGTGGTGACAGTGCAATGTTCTCCATTGCCGAGAGGTGCTCAAACAGATTGAAGCTCTGGAACACCATGCCCATGCGAATGCGCTGCCGTGCCAGGCTCGCTGCTTCTCGGCGCGATGCCCGGGGCATGGCGCCTTTAGGGTTGAGTACCACTCCTTCGAGGGTGACGGTGCCGGTATCTGGCACCGCAAGCATGTTGCTGCAACGAAAGAGGGTGCTCTTACCGGACCCAGAAGCTCCGATGAGCACGATCACGTCGCCGGAGGACACCGTCATGTCGTTTGGGTGGAGTGCGGGCACGCCGTTGTAGCTCTTCGAGATACCAGCGAGTTCGAGGACCGCTTTCATGCGAACACCCTCCGTTCGAGCACATTTGCCACGGTGGTCACCAACTGGACAACGATTAGGTAGTAAACCGCCACGACGAAGAACACCTCAAAGAAGATGAACTCACGCTGAATGATGCTATTGCCAGCCTTGGTTAGTTCGAAGACAGCAATCACCGAAAGTAGCGAAGTGTTTTTGATGGTGCTGGCAAGTTCGTTCGTGAGCGGCGGGACCATTTGCTTCGCTGCTTGGGGGAGCTGCACGATCCAGAGTGTCTGGAATCGGGTGAGCCCCACCGAGACCGCTGCTTCCCCCTGGCCCGGGTGAATCGACTCAATTGCTGACCGCGTGATCTCTGTGACGTACGCAGCCATATGTAGTGAGAGCGCAGCCACGCCTGTCCAGTAGGGGCTCAACGTCAATCCCAACCGCGGCAGCAGGAAGAAGACCATGTAGATCTGGACCAACAGCGGCGTGCCCCGCATGAAGTACACGAAGCCCTTGACGATCACCTGCAAGGCTGGCAGAACCCTCGAGACTCTAAAAAGTCCTAGGACGATCCCGGTGCTCAAGCCGAGTGCGGCTGTCAAAGCGCTTAGTTGGAGCGTAAGCACCAGCCCATCAAAGAGCTTTGGTGCGA
>CALGTL010000102.1 GCA_937901475.1 uncultured Dehalococcoidia bacterium | reverse complement strand
GCCACCACTGGGAATACTACCCCGACAGCCGTACTGCCCTTAACACCGGAGGTACCGCGACGCGTCAAGACTACCCACGGCGACCCCGCCAAGTTTCGAGCTGCCAAAGTGGCATCTCTGTCCCAGATGACATCTCGACAGCCCTTGCCGAGTGCCCCTACTTCGATCTTCAAGCCCAAGTTGCCAACACACCTGCCAGTATCCATGGCCAAACAGACCGTGGTATCAGTAGGCACCGGCATAGGAGTGGATGAAATGATCTTGGAGCACAGTGAAGACTGGAAACTGGTAGCTGATTGCAACCCCGACGACGAAACGCGCCCCATCTCCAACCAAAGAGGCGATCAGGAGCATTTCGACGACGTACCAGCGATGCTGGCCCAACTAAGGAAACAAGAACCTACCCCCCTTCGTAATCCCGACGTACTTACCGTACACCTGGATGGTCGTTTCGTCCACTCCAAGGATGTGATGACGTTAGTGGAGCAGGCAGGACCCAAAATGGTCGTCATATTAGGCCCAGTCGATGTGCTGAAAGCCGGTATGATTAACAATGCCAGCCCCATCGTCCAGTTCGAATCTCAACTACACGACCGTGGCTTCATCGTAGAGTCACGCGTGATGCGTGCAAGTGAATATGGAGGAGGCACAGCCCAAACCAGGCACGTCTGTCTGGCCCACAAGCTTGGACAGATCGATTTCGTATGGCCAGAGCCGTATTCGAAATTTCAAGGCTGTAAATTTTTACAGCACCCTCACACAGTTGACCCAACGGTTCGACGTAAAGGGTATCAGGCAGTGGAAACGTCTGAAGTGAGTGAATTCTCTCCCAGCAGAGTGGGATTTATTCAAGGTGGAGGGGAATGCCGGAACGTGTACTCGGCAGTCGACCATCCACTACCTGAGTTTACAGAAGATTACGATCGTTTCACCGGAGAGAACGGTGGACAGTATGTTCTCGACTCGGAAGGACCTCGGGGCTTGGTGCAAGTCGAGCAGATGAGGAACCTAAGTTTCAGTGAAGCAGCTATTGACCAGCTTATCGACACGCCACGGCCGTTGGCGCAACGATGCATTGGTAGAGCCACGTGTGGCACTATTATGGCTTCCATCTACGGCACCGTCCAGCGTCTGTTCGATGCCAGGCGACGATTTCGGGTGAATCCTGAAGCTAAAATGCCAACCGAACACTTTGTGAGTGCTCTCCTGGCTCATGCTGTGATGCCCACTCTCGATGAGATCAAGGCTGCGCAGTTAAGTGACCCCAAGCTGCAAGCCGTCAGCAAGTATGTCCGCTCCAATCCCAAAGAACGAAAGCTGTCCGAAGTGCCCTCAGAGTACCGTCGTCACGCCGACTTCATCCAAGAGCAGAACGGAGCCCTCTTTTATAGAGACATCCTCAACGACGAATGGCTTACCAACGCAGTAGTGTTACCAGAGGCGCTGATTCCTAAAGCCCTCGAAGCTTACCATGATAGTGGCTACGGATGCCACCTTGGTCAGCACAAGACCCGTATCGCAATGCAGGAGAGAGTCTTCTTCCCTGGAATGCGACAAGCAGTAGATAAACACATACGTGATTGTGCAGCCTGTAGCCGCGCAAAAGCCGTCAAGCGAAAGCATGCTGGCAAACTCAAAAGTACCATCTACCTGCAGCCGTTCGAATTGGTGGGCATCGACCTGGTCGGCCCCTTTCTCACCTCGGCAAATGGCAACCGTTACGTCATGCACGTTATCGACGCCCACACCAATTGGAATATCTGTGTCGCTCTCCCTAACAAAGAAGCGGCTACGATAGCGAAAGCTTTCCACGAACATGTCATTATCGGCGGACCATGCGTCTGCCCTGTGGCCTGCCTCAGCGATCGTGGTACCGAGTTTCTCAATACGCTGTATTCTGAGCTGGTGTCCCAATTCCAAGTGCGACATCTGAAGACTTCGCCGTACCATCCGCAAGGCAATTCGCAATGTGAACGTACGCACCGTACGCTTGGTGCTATCTTCAAAACTATGTTGCACAAGTACGGCAAGGACTTCGAGGAAGCTCTTCCGTACGCTACTTATTGTATCAACACTCATGCTATCGACGGCACTAACATCAGTCCCTTCGAGATGCTTTATGGCCGTAAACCGGCAGACCCAAATTCTGTAGCCGCAACTGACAACCCCGACTTCACGATGGAGAAGGAGAAGATGAGCTCCAAGGAGTACATCCGTATGTTGCGAGAAAGAATGGCCGACGTGCAGATCGCCGTCGGCCTCGCCAGGCTGGAAGTAAAACGAAGCACCCGCGTCCGTATGGATAAGGTACACTATGAGTACAAGTACTCAGTAGGAGATCTCGTATTGCGCTGGACCGGCAACACCAAGCGTGGACTGTATGGCAAGCTTGCCTACACCACCACAGGACCCTTTGAAATAGTGGGCATCCACCCACGAAATCCCGACGTCTACGATCTGAAGCATTTGGAGTCCATCGATGCCGCTGCCACCCGCCATCATGTGCGAGAGCTGTGTCCTTACATCTCTAAAGAAGCCCACGAAAAGCAGACCAAGAACGACTCCGTCAACGACGCCATCTCGACCTTGGAACCCAAGGTGGGAGACTTTCTGATGTTGCCGTATGGAAGACAAAACTTCATCGTACAAGTGCTCTCCTACAGCCACGGTAGTGTAAGAATACATTACCTCAACAAGAAGAAAGGAAAAGAAAAGACCAAAGAGCCGCTAACGAATCTGCGACTTGCATGGTTCAAAAACTCAGTCTCAGCCAACGTGTTCAGCGAAGGTGCGGCTGAAGAATACGAAGAGATCTACGCTGACAAGTTAACCAATAGCCAGATGGCTGAAGGTTTCCGACCCTACATTGATACTCTGACGATAGACGCTTTCTATCAACGCATCGTCGCCGATGGCGACATTCGCAAGACCAAGTCTGGATGGACTCTAAACAAGACCAAGGCTACAATCATCAAGAAGTACAAGCCGATCCACCAGCGCGACTAAAACAAAGAGCAGATCTCCGCCGATTGGCTCAGATCTCAGTGACGTGGAGACGAGGAATGGTTTCGACATGATATCACGTGTCAAGAACCAAAGAGGCGAATGTAACGGCCCGTAAGTCCGGTTACCCAAGTCACCAAGGCCCGCTGTTATGCGAGCCGAGGCCCCGTCGCCATGCGACCCTAAAACACCCGCTACGCTATGTGACCCGCGTTTAGTAGTATACCCCTACTCTTAGTTAAGTAGGACGTCCTAGATAGAACTCATCTTATTCTCGCATTTCCAAGTGTTGTGTGTAGAAAGATCGGTATATTACGTGTTGTCCTGTTGTTCTGGATAATAAGCGCACACAATCTAAATATCCTGGATCGTCACGTAGACCGAGCTAGTAGCAGTGGAAGTCGACCTCTCCTGCGCCTACTCCGCCTCCGTATCATTTGGTGTATCGTTACTCGCAACTACCGGGGAACATCAAAACGCTTAAGTGAAGATAAAAGGATCTGAAAACAACAAACAACTATACCATGGAACCATCGAAGAATATCTTTGACAACCTGGACGACGACGACGACCTTCAAGACCAAGGTGGTGATGCGTCCAGAGGTACACTGCGCGCAGAAGCGCGCGCAGAGACCAAATCTATTGCTAATGCGAAGGGTCGAAGCCTTTCCCCAGGAATACGTGCAGCCGCGGCGGCTGCCAGAACAACACGTGCTGCCATGAGGTCGCGCGTGAACCAGGAGGCTGAAAGCCTTCGTCAACAACATGCCAGCGATGCTGGCCCAAGCTCTACGCGCAGTGCGCAAGGTCCTACGTATGGAGATCTCAATAAAAGTCCTACGTCTTCCCGGAAATCCTACGCTGAGGCTGCGCAACCGTACGCACGTCCATCTCCTAGTCCTGATCAAACGCGCGCAAGTAATCGTGTACGCTTCGGTGCTACGGAGCCTAAGGGAGAAGAAGAAAAAGATGATATCAACTTCAACTTACCCAAAGCCTTACCGGACGATCCGGTTGATGCTAACGACTGGGGTACTGAAGACGATGTTGAATCTGCCGACGGCAACCAGGATGGCGACGATGTGCTTCAGCAAGCAGTAACGCATTCTGGCGCTGGCGGCATCGGTATATCCAACGTGAATGACGCTAGTATGCCAATTGCTGTCAAAAGTGAAAATGTTGACGTAAGCGTTCAAGGCTTACTTCGACCAAGATCGGGCGAAGGCCCTGATACTACGCCCCCACCCGCTGCCAAGAGGTCCAGGACACCTTCTCCATTAGGTGAAGTCCCCCCAGCAGCGGCACTAAAGACTGCAGCATTGCAGCAACCAGACCGCGACTTTGTTATGGATTACGACAATCCTGAAGAAGTTTTTCGTCAGCGCAGCCCTAGCGGCGTTGATGGCATCGGAGCTCGGACTGCACTAAGGTTCGGGGAAGAGTCGAGGTCAGAACGTGCGATGCACGAAGACAGAGACCTTGACCGGAAGATTCGAGAGCGCCAACGTATTGACAATCGCATGGCACACGAAGAAAAGGAGCGCCAGCATTGGAATCGTTCCAGGATGGTCGATGGCTTGCAATCACAGATAGCAGCTGTGACCCACCAGGCGGATGCGCTGGCTAAGCTGATCCCGCCAGGAATCCCTGACACCCCGGAGGATGCTGACCAATGCGAGCGCATCAGGATTGAAGAGTCCCAGCTGCGCGACAGGGCTTCTACCCTCAACGACTTGTTGTCAACGACGTTGCAACATGAGGCGGATCAACTCGCCAGACACGACCAAGCCGTACGGAACAGTCTCGCCACCAAAGAGGAGGAGGACGCTAGACGCGCCAAGATTGAAGCTTCATTTCGCAAGGAGATGCAGTCACATTCTCTGCGGACTACTCGTAACAAGTTCTGTCACG
>CALGTL010000101.1 GCA_937901475.1 uncultured Dehalococcoidia bacterium | reverse complement strand
AAACCCCTGCTTGCGCACATCCTGGAAGAGGAACCGCTTTCCCTGGACGATATTGCCGAACTCGAGGCGATACTTGAGCAGCGCAGAAAGGAGATCTTGTAATGGAGCGTTTCCTGATTGGCGCTGCCGTGGCTTCCGTGATCCTGGCATGGGCGGCCCGGTTCTGCCGATACGACGCCAGGCTCACCCTTATGATGTTTGTGCTCGCAACCTGGGTTGTGCGCTTTCACCTCCTGGGGCAGGCTGCTGCCGCCGCTTCAGGCCAGTTCCTGACCGTACCCACCCAGTTGACTGAGATCGCCCACGTACTCAACTTTGCGCAGCCCTCAGCCGCGGTGGCAGGACCCTCAGCTGTCGCAACGCCAGCGCTTACGTTTGAATGGCATTACCTTGTCTAGTTGTGTAAAGGCAGTAGGTTGTTCATGTTGAGACCCAGCCTGTCGATGGGTGTCGCGTATTTGATTGCAGCGTGCTGGCGGTGCCAGTTGTAGAAGTGCAGCCACTTCGGCAGTGCCTTGCAACGCTGCGATGAGTTTCGATAGCTTCGAGCATAAGCCCATTCCCTGAGCGTGGTCTGGATGAAACGTTCAGCCTTGCCGTTTGTACGCGGCGTGTACGGCCGTGTGCGTTTGTGTACCAGTCCCAAACGTTTGCAGAGACTGCGAAACCGCCTTGAGCGGTAGCAGCTGCCGTTGTCGGTTAGCAGCCGTCGAATCGTGATCCCAAAGCTTCGGTAGTAGCGCAGCGCCGACATCGACGCCAAACACGCACTGCGAGCTGTCTCATCTCGATGGATGGCGATCGACGCCACTCTTGAAGCATCGTCAATCGCAACGTGGACGTACTCCCAACCCGTACCACCTGACTTTCGACGACTGCCGGTCACGCGGTGTCCAGGACGCTTGAAACGCCCGAGTTTCTTGATGTCCAGGTGCAACAGGTCACCGGGATTGTCGTGCTCGTAGCGGTTGTCTGGGCGAGCCGGCTCAAGTGCCGAGAGTCGGTTCAGCCCAGCACGCGTCAAGACTCGCCCGGCCGTGCTTTCAAAGACCTTCAGTTGTTGGCTGATCTGACGGTAGGTTCGTCTCAGGCGGCGCAATCGAACGATCTCCTGGTGCCGCTCCAGGGTGGTCTGGTGGGGGCAAGAATGGGGACGCGAGGTGCGATCAACGAGGTCCTCAATGCCCTCAGTTCGATACCTGGCCAACCACTTGTAGGCAGTGCGTACGCTACCCCTGATGCCTGTGCAGCTTCTTCGACACTCAGACCGTGTTCAGTGACCCGCTTTACAAGAAGCTCTCGACCTCGAAACGTAAGCCGGGCATTGTCATGGACGTTCATCTGGATCTCTCCGTAGCCAATGGACTTAGACACCCATCAGCTTCGGGCATGAGGCTCAGATGAACAACCTACTGACAGGTCACAGCTAGGCGGCAGGCACGCACGCGCCATCACGTTTGACGTAGGGCCGTTCGCAGTCCCGGCCATCTCCTGCATAGT
>CALGTL010000100.1 GCA_937901475.1 uncultured Dehalococcoidia bacterium | reverse complement strand
ATGCATACATGGGTTGCGACGCTTGTTTGGCTTGTTGTGCTCGGAACAGCTGTCACAAATCAAAATACCCCCTTGGCAGGCTAGCCAAAGGGGGTAAATCGCCTCGACGCTGCTGCACCGGACGGTCTCGGGCATTGATTGCTGAGTATCACGTTATTGTGATTGCGTTTGGAGGCCGCGTTAGTCTAGACCGTAGAGCCGGGCGCCATTGGCACCCAGTATCTTCTCAATCATTTCTGATGGAACGTCTTGTCGTTGCCGAAGCGTATTGGCCATGTTTGCTTCACGGGACTGGTCTTGATGGCCGTAGTCAGAGCCGGTGATGATGTTGTCCTCTCCGATGAACCGTGCCAGGTAGGCGATATCTTCGTCGGCTTCGGTTGCTATGTAGAGTTTGTAATCACGGAAGAGACGCGGGCCCCACTCCGTTGTTGGGTCAGGGCTGGCTCCGACGGTTGCTGCTCTGGTGGATCGCTGCAAGTGATGCAGTACATAAGGAACCCACGAGGCTGATGCCTCGATGAATCCCCACCTGATATTGGGGAATCGCTCAGGCACTTTATGGGCGACGAGGTCACGGAATGCCCAAAGAGGTAGCGCGCGATTCTGCGGTAAGTTGTGACTGACGGTGCGATCAAAGACTTTGGTTATACCGGGTGCTCCTGCGCCGGTATGTATGCAAACGGCCATGCCGAGCCGATCGGCGGCCGCGTACACGGGGTCGAAGTAGCGGTCTGCTAAGGACCGTTCACCTTCAACTCCTCGAAAGAAGACCCCTACTGCGCCATTCTGGCGCCCCCACTCAATCTCTTCAACCGAAGCTTGGATATCTCGCAAAGGTGGAACCACGACCCAGCGCAGGCGATTACCCGCCTTTTTCCAAGCATCACCCAGGTAACGGTTATATGCTCGGCAGATGGCGATCTCCAACTCGACATCGTCAGTGAGGTACGAGAGAAGAAGGGTGGGAAAGATGACTTCGGCAGCTACACCGCGCTCGTCCATGTCACGCACGCGCTGCAGCGGGTCGGTAAGGTAGCGCACTTGAGCGGAGATATCTGTACGCGCGTTCTCAGATTCAGAGCCGCCAACAGCGAGTGCCACGCTGCCCTTACCCGATCGTTTAGGTATAGCAGCGCCATCAATCATCCAGACCGCGTTCCGGATGCCTTGAGCATCTGAAGCTTCGATGGAGGCCAGTAATGGCCTACGGTGATAGAGCGCGGGTTCGAAATTCTCCCAGACGCCAGGATGCTCAATGATATGAGTGTCCGAATCGATTATGCCTGCCATGTGAGCCTCCATCGGTCGTGGACCAAGTGCTGGGGCGACGGTATCGGTTTGGCCGTTGTAGGTCAATCAAGGGCACTGGCCGAGTGATGATACCTATGCTCGTGATAGTATCGGGCGTCGCCATAGGAAGTGCCAATGGCATTTCACCAGGATCTAATAAAACTCCCTGCTAGGGCACCTGCTAGGCCTGTCGGTAATGGGCTAGAAGAAGGTGATCAAAAAGTGGTTATTCGTGTTATCACTTGGGATTACGAAAAAAAACGATGGCTGATGATTTCTCGAACGGTTACCGACTGGGTGCTGAGATGGAGTGAGCAAGGCCGTGAGCGCTTCCACCGCGACCCAAATAAGAGGACTTGTGACGACTGACCGCTACGAATTTTTACGTTCCTATAAGCTATTCGCTAACGATAGCCATAAGCCCTTTCACTGGGATGGGCGTGACTCTGGCGCTGCAGTCTTGGTGCATGGATTCCCCGGGACGCCCTCTGATATGAGACCACTCGGAAAAACCCTACAGGCTGCAGGATGGTCTGTGAAGGCTCCGTTGCTGCCAGGGTTCGGCCCTGACATTGTGACACTGCCAGACCGCAATCATGGCGAATGGAGGGATGCTATCCAAGCGGAGATTGTTGATGCGCGTGCGACACATGACAGAGTAGTGCTGGTGGGCCATTCACTCGGCGCGACGCTGACCCTGTTAGCGACTGAACGAGAGCCGGTCGATGCACAAGTACTATTAGCCCCGTATTGGCGTTTTAGTGGGGCAGTTAAAAACGCTCTCTGGCCCTTACTGCGCCTTTGGGCTGGCCGATGGAAACCTTTGAGTAACGCTAATTTTGATGATGAACACATCCGGTCGGGAGTGTTGCATATGCTTCCGGACCTGGATCTTGACGATGAGACTGTGCGCGCAGGACTACGCCGGTTCACAGTGCCGACGCATTTACTGAATGAGCTGCGCCATGTAGGGGCCTCAGCGCGAAAGGCGGCAGGGAAATCGGTGACACCGACGTTGATTGTGCAGGGGCTTCGAGATGAGCTTGTACAGCCACAAGATACGGAATCTCTGCTTAAAGCCATCGTTGGGGCGAAATTGGAGCTGCTCGACTCAACACATAAACTCACGTTGCCAACTGATGGTGCGTGGGGCCGTGTTACTCGCGCCGTTCTGGATTTCTTTGACGAACACGCGCCTGCGTCAACTAGAGATTAGCAACCCACTCGGTTATGCGGCGTAGGGCTTCGCGAAGATTGTCCTCCGAGTTGGCGAAGGAGAAGCGTGCGTAGCCTTCGCCAAATGCACCGAAGGATGTCCCAGCAAGAATCGAAACACCTGCTTCGCTGAGAAGCCTAGATTCGAACTCTTGGCTGGTGAGGCCGGTTCCGCTGATATTGGGGAACGCGTAGAAAGCACCTTTGGGCATAGGACAACTGATACCAGAAATGGCATTCAGGCCATCTACGAGAATGTTTCTTCGTTGTTTAAACTCAGCCACCATCGAGAAAACAGATTCCTGCGGCGCTTGGATGGCTGCTACCGCGGCCATTTGGCTGAAGGCTGCCGTGCAGGAAACTGAATTGGTGACTAAGCGAGTGACCGGCTCAACAAGTTCGTCGGGGAATAGGCCATAGCCGATACGCCAACCGGTCATCGCGTAGCTCTTCGATAAGCCATCTAGTACGACCGTCCGCTCTCGCATGCCTTGAAACTTGGTGATAGAGACATGCTCGCCTTCAAAGTAGAAATCTTTGTAAATTTCATCGCTAAGAACGACAGCGTCAACCTCGTTTGCGAGTTCGGCGATGGCTTCCAGGTCTTTCTCAGGGATTACGCTGCCGCATGGATTGTTGGGCGAATTAATGATGATTAGCTTAGTGCGAGGGGTAACTAGAGAGCGGAGTTCGTCTATATCCGGGTTGTAATCGAGCTCTTCGCGGAGTTGCATAGGAACGGGTGTTGCTCCTGCGAACCGGATCATGGACTCGTAGATAGGAAACCCTGGGTTGGGGTAGATAACTTCATCTCCAGCTTCGGCCAGAGCCAGGATAGTGAAGAACATAATTGGCTTCCCACCCGGAGTGACAATGACGTTCGAGGCCAGGGCTTCGTAGCCCAGGCGGGCGCTCATTTCGCCGGCTATGACCTCGCGGACAGCAGGTATGCCGGGCGAAGGGGTGTAATGGGTAAACCCGGACTCTAAGGCCCCCTTTGCCGCGTCAATGATGTGCGCAGGGGTGTCGAAGTCGGGCTCGCCTATACCTAGGAAAACGATACTCCGCCCCTGGGCTTCAAGAGCTTTCGCACGGGCGAGAGCTTCGAATGCCGTTTCGGTGCCGAGCCGTGACATGCGGGATGCAAGCTTCATCGGTCCTCGTTTCTATGGTTGAGGGGCATCAATTTTGGAGCACCACCAGCGATGGCGGGCAGGAAGTGAACTTCGGAATCTTTGCCGACGGTGGTGCGGAGCCCCATATCAGCAGCTTCGCCATCTATGATTGCGCTAATTGTGCGGATAACGCGGTCCTCAAGCTCAGAATCTATGAGCTCCTCCCTGATACCGGGGATATGTTCCTCTAGATTGTTAATAACCTCTCGTAACGTCGCACCTTCAACTACAAGGGAAGGCTCCCCGCCGATTCGCCTACGAATAGGCATTGGTAGGAAAACAATTGCCACGGTTATACCTTGCGCCGGCTACTTGCCCGATTGCTTTGCAGCTAGGGCTTCTAGTATCCGGCCTGGGTTCATGGGCGTCTGATAGAGCCTCGCCCCAATGGCATCGGCTAAAGCGTTCGCCACTGCAGGCGCTGGGGGCACAATACTGGTTTCGCCGATACCACGAACCCCGAATGGGTGATTGACGTTGGGTACCTCGACGATGATTGTGTCAATCATCGGGACGTCCAAGGAAGTAGGCATCCGGTAGTCGAGGAATGTTGAGTTAATCATCACGCCGTCTTCACTTGTGTAGTATTCCTCATTGAGCGCCCAGCCAATGCCCTGGACGGCACCACCTTGGAACTGACCTTCGACGTATGAAGGGTGAACAGCCTTACCAGCGTCTTGTGCTGCGGTGTAGCGTAGGATTTCCACTTTGCCTGTGTCGGGGTCAACCTCGACATCCACTAGGTGAGTGCCAAATGAGCCGCCACCTGAGCCGCGGACATTGACAGTGCCAGTCAAGGCGACTGGACCTCCAGTCTGACCAAGCTTGCCGGCAGCTTCTTTGAACGTGAATTTTTGATCGGGTGCAACCTTGCTGATGAACATGCCGTCAATGTGTTCAATGTTCTCGTACTCAGTCTCCCAGATCATGGCCACGCGCTTCTTCATTTCGTCGATGACCATCCTGGCTGCCTCGATGGCGGCAGTGCCGGTGGCGTAAGTTGTGCGGCTACCCGCAGTGAGGTCGCTGTAGCCGATGCTGTCAGTGTCGCCAACTGCGGGGTGAACATCTTCTGCAGGCAAACCTAGAATCTCTGCCGCTTGCATGGCGATTGTTGTGCGAGTACCACCGATGTCAGGATTTCCTTCGATAAGAGAGACGAGCCCGTCTTCATTGACGTTAATTGTCACGGAGGACTTATTGCCAATGCCGTTCCAGTACCCGCTAGCCATGCCACGGCCTCGCAGCTTGCCTTCCGCAGAGGGCTCCAAAGTGCTCTTGAAATGGTCAGAGCCCTTGATAGCCAGAAGGCATCCCTCGTTACCCACCCGAGGAAACAATGGGCCATCAGGCCTGCGCGTGCCTTCCTTAGAGGCATTTAGAAGGTGAAACTCCATGGGGTCCATGCCGATGATCTCGCAGAGTTCGCCCACGAGCGTTTCGCTGGCGAAGGTCGCCTGTGGCGTTCCTGGTGCACGATACGCCGCTGTCTTGGACATGTTGATCACTATGTCGTAAGAGTCGACCCTAACATTGGGGACTTCATAGCAAGCGAAAATCCCTGACGCTGCTGCGCCGATTGACGCGCCAGGATAGGCGCCCGCACCGTAGCGAATATCCGCCGTTGCTGCAGTGATTTTGCCCTTGTCATCAACCCCCATTTTGACCTTGACTGTGCCACCAGGCCCAGGGCCCGATGCTTCAAATACGGCTCGGCGATCCATTTGAATCTTCACGGGCCTGCCAGCCTTTTTTGAGAGTACCGCGGCAAGAGGCTCAAGGTAGACCGGAATCTTGCCACCGAAACCTCCGCCGATTTCGGTGGGCGTGACTTTGATGTTCGACAGGGGTTGATTGAGGAGGGCTGAAATCGTTTTACGAACTCCAAAGGGCGCCTGGGTTGTCGTCCAGACAGTGATCTTGCCATCGGGCGCCCAAAAAGCCGTTGACGCGTGAGGTTCGATGTAGCCCTGGTGGGCTCGGGAGATAATGAACGTTCGCTCGATGACCGTCTTAGACTGGTCGAACGCAGCTTCCGGGTCACCGAACTCTAAGCGGTTATGCACTGCGATGTTGGTGTTCTTCACCTGTTCACCCAGATCGCTTCCTATTAGCCCTTCGTGGATGACGATTGCACCCGGAGCCATGGCATCTTCGAGGGTGATGACGGGCTTCAAGACTTCATATTCAACCTCAATCAGTTTGAGGGCTTCGAGTCCTGTGTTCGAGTCGATGGCGGCAACGGCGGCGACCGGATGACCCTTGTAGACAACTTTGCTGTGAGCCATGATACGGTCGCTGGTAAAGGCGGTGTCGTCGACGGTTTCACCGAGATCAAGGGCACCTGATGCCACCAAGGGCATGTCCTTGCCAGACATCACCGCGAAAACCCCAGGCATAGCTTCAGCCTTCGATGTGTCGATCCTGGTGATCTTGGCGTGAGCATGAGGACTCCGCAGCACGGCACCGTAAATCATGCTTGCGAGACGGATATCCGCGCCGTATAGCGCTCGACCTAAGACCTTGTCTACGCCATCGTGCCGGATTGGCCTAGTGCCAACAACATTGAATTCTTGGGGCTTCTCGGTGGTGGTCATTCATGGCTCCGTTGTGAACTGCAAGTGGGGATAGCTGTTAGTTACTTCATCTCTTCGCGGGCTTTTTCGACCGCTCGGATAATCTTGTCGTAGCCGGTGCAGCGGCAGAGATTACCAGCGAGCCAGAGCCGGATACGATGTTCATCGGCGTTGGGCTCGGCTTCGAGAAGGGCTTTTGCCGAAACGAGGAATCCTGGTGTACAAATTCCGCACTGGAGCGCGGCCTCTTCAAGGAACGCTTGCTGGAGCGGATGGAGTCCACCTGCGGGCGCGACACCCTCAATGGTCTCGATGTTTTTGCCTTGGGCTTCAACCCCCAGCATTAAACAAGAATCAACGATCCGGCCATCAACATTGACGGTGCAGGCCCCGCAATTGCCATCGTTGCAACCCTCTTTAGTGCCAGTGAGGCCGAGCGTTTCACGCAAGATTTCAAGCAAGCTGAGATAAGGAGCTGCGAGGAATTCTGTAGATTGGCCGTTCAGTGTGCACTGGACGGGAACCTTGTGGACGAATTGCTGTTCAGGTATCTGTGTCATTAGGCGTTACCTCGGGCGCGCCGTACGGCCTGTACGAGCGTGCGGCGTGTAAGTACTTCGACAAGGTGATGTCGCTGTTTAATAGTGCCGCGCATGTCTGAAATGGGAGTTGCCTCGGTGGAGGCAATCGCGCCAGCTTTAGCGAACGTTTCTTCGGTTGCGGTTTGGCCAGCGAGAAATTCGGATGCTTGCTTGGCGAAGATAGGCGTGGGGCCGACCGAAGCGAGAGCGATCCGGGCACTCTCAACCTTTTGGCCAGTGGCATCGAGAGTGATCGCGCTAGCGACTCCTACGACCGCGATGTCCATTTCGTTGCGCGGGATGAACCGTTGGTAGGCCGCGCCGAAGTGGGCGGCGGGCTTCGGCAGGTTAATACTGATGAGCATTTCACCGTTTCCTAGTGCATTGCGCCCTGGGCCGGTAGAGAATTCTTCAACAGGCATCGTGCGCGTGCCGTCGACTCCGGTTATGGTGACAACACCAGAGTGCACGATGAGAGGGCAAATACCGTCGGCGCTTGGAGTGGAGTTGCATAGGTTACCCCCAAGGCTGGCGCGCGATTGAATCTGGATACCACCAATCAAGGACGCGGCATCGATGATACCTGGGAATGCTGCTGCAATTGCGAGGTTCTCGTAGACCTGGTAACAGGGTACTGCTGCACCAATGGTGAGCCCGCCATCAAGAGTGAGCTCTACGAGCTCAGGGATGGCCTTGGCATCGACAACTGCGTCGAGTTCATAGCGCTCGCCTCGCAGCTGCACGAGCAAGTCCGTTCCTCCCGCCAGTATGCGAGCACGGTTCCCGTAGCGTGCGAGCGCCGAAACGGCTTCAGTGATGTTGGTCGCCGGGATGTACTGATAGGGGTGCAAATTTATATACCTAGGCTTCACGAACAAGGGTGAATTTCAACATTATATCGTGAAGGAGGGGTATGGCGGCAATCGTGGCCGCGGCGCTTACGCGGGGAAGGCGGTGACGGCGGTATTTACGCCAACCTGAACTTGATCTCCAACGCCTACGGGAATGTGCAGGCCCATGACCGCACTGAGCGTGATGCCGGAGGCGAGGCGAACCTTGACTAATTTGTAGATTCCACGAAATTCCGAGTCGACTACGATAGCAGGTGTAGATGGTCCGCTTTCGGGGTGGAGCCGTAGCGATTCAGGCCTGATTGCGATTTTGACGGGGCCGGTGAGTTCTGTGGAGCCGGCTAGGGGTAGACGACCCATCTCGCACGTTACCCAACCACCTGCAGCTTCACCATCCAGGATGTCGATCTCGCCGAGGAAGCGCGCAATGTCGATACTGGCAGGAGCGACATAGACCTCTTCGGGAGTGCCTGTCTGGACTACGGTTGATCCGAGCATGATTGCGACTTTGTCGGCGAGCCCGAATGCCTCGTCTTGGTCATGGGTGACAAAGATGGCAGATGCTTGAGCATTGCGTAGAATTTGCCTTACCTCAGTGCGAACCATATCACGTAAGGCGGCGTCCAGATTGGAAAAAGGTTCGTCGAGGAGCACGACGGCTGGGTTAGGCGCCAGAGCTCTTGCGAGAGCGACGCGCTGCTGCTGGCCACCTGAAAGTTCATGGGGCCATTTGAGAGCTTGGCTGGTCAAGCCGACGATGTCGAGTACCTCTGCGACACGACGGTCTCGGTCGTTGTTGTTGGCGAGACCGAAGCGCACGTTGTTTACAACGTTCATGTGTGGAAACAACGCGTAGTCTTGAAAGACCATCCCAACCCTGCGCCTCTCCGGAGGGAGAAGGCGCCCTGGGCCTACAACGATATCATCCTCAACTTCAATGGTGCCTGAATCTGGAGTTTCAAATCCAGCGATCAGCCGGAGCGTCGTTGTTTTGCCCCCCCCGCTAGGCCCGAGGAGAGCAAGTATCTCGCCTCGAGGGAGCTCAATGTTCAGATCACTGACGACCTCAATACCACTGAAGCTCTTGGTGAGTCCGATGCAGTGGACAGCGTGGCCGTTTGGGTCGAGAGAGGCTACCAGAGGCAGCTTTGAATGTGTTGGTAGTGTGAACACACACTGAGAATACGTGCGGACGAATATTCATGCAATGTATGGACTAACAAATTGAAACGGGCTGAGCGATTATTCAGCGCTCGAATCGCCAGATCCCGTACGAATACGCAGATCCACGAGAGCTTCTTTGATTTGGTCTCGGTACGCGTCATAGCGACGCTTAGAGAGGGACCCTGCGCGATATCGTGATTCAATGTCTGTAAGGCGAGTAAGAATCGCTTCGTGGACGGACGTCGCATCATTAGATGGACTGAGTTTGGGAAGAACTTGGCGGCGGCGCAAATTGAAAAAGGCAATCAATACTAGTGTGGCGATGACGACGGCCGGCGCGATGTACTGAACATACCAGCCATTAGCCGATGCCCTAAGGCGATCAAGCGCGCTAGGCATGGGCAAATTTGTAATCGATAACTCGACCAACTGGCCTGGCTTGATGTCAGCAACCTCCAGAAGGCGAAGGAAGCGGCCGTTAAGCTCGGTTGCACCGAGATCATCGAGCTGTGGCGCGATGGGACTCCCGGTATCAGCGGGGGCGACGTAGCGGAACGACTCTGCACCGAATCGCATGGTGCGTGAAAGGTCTAAAGTAGGCTCCTTATAGTTGAGCCGGTAGACAAATTCGAAAAGGTGAGGCTCCCCGTTCGTCGGCACTACGGGGGTTGTGAGGCCGAATCCTCTATCTACGGTGATAATGTCCCCTCCCACGAGATTGGATCGCACATCTAGGTTGTAGGCGTTCGGCGGGAGAGCGAAGCGCAGGAAACTGAGCATGGCAGGGCTTTCAGAGCTCGAATCAGGAACGAGCGTCAGGCCGCTTTCATTTAATACGCTGGCACGCTCAATAATCTCAATCCAGCCTTCGCTCGAAACTGCTCCAGCAACGATGACAGAATAACTGGTGAACTGCAGAACTGAGGTGTCGTGGGTGGTGTCGTAGACCTGAATGACGACTTCGTCTTGCAACTCAGTCGACGTGAGAGTTTCTGAGTAACGGGCTCCTTGATACTGAACCCCGATGAAATAGACATGGTTACTAGACGGGGTAACCGTGAACTCGAATGAACCATTTGCTGCAGGTGCCACACTAACGGGGTCGAACGCGGTTATGCCCTCTAGCACATTGAGCGTGACTACGACATTGCTTGGGTCGAAAGATTCAGCCTCTAATCCATGCACGACCCGACCGGTGATAGTGGAGAATGTCAGGTCCTGTGCGGTGGCGACTGGGGTGATTGCGATAATGATGACTGCGACCATGAGCAGGGCAGCGTGGAGAGAGCGTAAGGGGCTCACTTGGTAATACTCTCAGGTTTCGAGCTGAGAGGGGCTTGCATAGATGCAGCGGTCATCTCTTCTTCGATAGCAGCTTCGAGTTCAATGAGGGTTTGCTGAACTTCTTGCTGCTGCTTCATCAATTGAGCAGCTTCGAGCCGTGCCTTTTGAAGTTGAGTGCGATACGCCTCTTCTGTCAGGTTACCCAGGAAATATTCCTGCTGGAGAGCTCGGATTTCTTCATAGACTCGATCTCTTGATCGGCGGAGACGCTGGCTGAGTTCTTCTGCGGCATTGTCGAGTACCCCATTGCCCTTGGAGGTGGCAAGGTAGGGATATACAAGGACGGCAAGTGTTACTACGAGCATTATGGTGATGAGAAATGCTGGCACGGATTTACGAAACGCGGCCAGTAGGCAGCGTTCCTCTTTGCGAGGCATTGGTAACGACAGCAGTAGCCCGTTGAGGAGTGGGCCAGAGGGCCACGATTGTCCCTAGAATCACGAATGGCCCAGCAAACCACATCCACCAGATCATTGGATTGAGAAGTAGCCTAAATGCGGCGGTTTGGCCGTCCGGTTGCACCTCGCTGAATATCACATAAAGATCTTCGATAGGGGTAGAGCGGATACCTGCACGTGTCGAGAGCATGTTGAACGAGGGGTAGATGCCATGCCATGCCTCGATTGTGCCAACGAATGATCCATTTTTAGTAATGTCCATAGTGGCAGTTCGCTCGGTCCGGTCTGCAAATGTAGTGGTCTCCGTGGCGACGAATTGGACGGTATAGTCGCCAACGTCGGCGCTTTGGCCGATGCTAAGAATAACGTCCCGCTCGATGTTGTAGAACGTTGATCCGATGATGCCGAACGAGAGCATGATTACAGCCAAGTGGACAATATAGCCGCCGTAACGAGGACGGTTTGATGCTACGAGCTGCAGGAACGCGAGGGGATAGACGGAACCGGTAGCCCGGTGCCTGGCCAGAGTTCCTCTAATCCATTCTTGAGTGATTGATACCGCGACAAGAGTGCTGACAGCAACACCGATGATGACTGAGATGTTGCGGACCTCTATCACGACGACAATGGCGGTGATTATGAGAGAAATGGCACCAGGGATTGAAATTGCACGGCCTACGGAACCCCATGTGGCGTTGCGCCAGGGCAGGAGAGGACCGATGGCCATGAGGAAAATGAGTGCGAGGAAGAGGGGACCATTGACGCTGTTGTAAAAGGGCTGACCGACGGTGATGGTCCTCCCGAGAACAAGTTCGGAGATGATAGGGAACACGACTCCCCACAGAGTGACGAAGGCAATCCCTAAGAACAGTAAATTATTGACGAGAAATGCTGACTCCCGGGAGAGTGCAGATTCAAGATTCCCTGAGCTGCGGAGGAGTGCTATTCGGTAGAAGAAAACGCCAAACGAGGAGAACGCGACCAATCCAAGGAACAACAGAAACACCCATCCCAAGGTTGAGGCACCGAAGGAGTGAACAGAAGGAACAGGGCCTCCTCGATTTATGAATATTCCAAACGCTCCAAGGATGAAGCTTATGTTAATAAGGGCGATGTTCCACAAACGGAACATACCCCTACGCTTCTGAACCATGATGGAGTGGATGAACGCTGTTAGGGCTAGCCATGGCATGAATGCCGCATTCTCGACTGGGTCCCATGCCCAGTAGCCTCCCCAGCCAAGAATGGTATAAGCCCACCACGAGCCCAGTAGAAGGCCAATGGCAAGAAGGGCCCATGCGACCAACCCCCAAGTTCGCCCGGCATCAACCCATTCATCATCAATCCTTCCGGAAAGTAGCCCACCAATGCCAAGTGCGAATGGAACGGCTATGGCGATCAGGCCCACCATGATGAGAGGCGGGTGAATAAACATGCCTGGGTGCGTAAGGAGCGGGTTGATACCGACTCCGTCGCTTGGAATTACAGATAGGGTTGCGAATGGGCTCGCCATGAAGAGATTAACGGTGATGAAGAATGTGAGGATAAGCATGAGCACTAGGTTGGCATATGGACGCTGCGAGCCCATGCGCCGAGGGACGAGGTACATGGCAATCGCCGTCATGCTTGCGAGCGCGAAAGTGACGTAGAGTAGCGAGCCTTCGTTGCCTGCGTAGAAGGCCACCCACGTATAGATTCTCGGCATTGCTAAGTTGGAATGCTCTGCGACGTAGGTCAAGGCGAAATCGTTGCGCACGAATGCGAGCACCAGTGCTAGTACCGCTAGCCCCAGCGCAATCGGAGTTAGGTAATTGGCACGGAAGCTGCTGGCAACCATAGCAACGTTTCGTGTCCGAACCCCCACAAGGGACGTGGCCCCGCTGTAGATAGCAAGAGCAAGGGCGATCAGCATAGCCGAGGTTCCAAGGTCTGCCACTAGTGACTCTCCTCCATCTCACCATCGACCAGTTGAAGGTACCGCTCCAACTCCTCGTCGGTTTCGTTGTGTCTATCTGCGTAAGTGACCCCGGTCGCAAGCATGTTTGTCTTGCGGAGGCGTTGTATGAACAATGTTACCGCGAAACCGCCTAGGACTAGTGCGATGGGAGGCACAATCCAAACGGCGAGTGCTATTCCGCTTTTGGGCGGTGACGCAAGGATGTCGCGGCCGAATGCTTCAACCATGGAATCGTAGATTTGTTGATTAGTATCACCAGCAACTAGGCGTTCGCGAACCATTTTACGCATGGTTTCGGAGATAGCTGCGTGGGATTGAGATATGGTCTGCCCGTTGCAGATGGGGCACATGATACCCGTGTACAAATCGGCTGCCCGAGCATCAAGCTCAGGGGGTAATTCAGTGAACTCCTGAGCATTCAGGACGCTTGGTACAGCGAGAAATCCGAAAGCGAGGCAAAGTAGCAGCGCACTCCCAAGAGCGCGTTGGCGGGTAGAGGAGCTTATGAAATGGAAACCGGATGGCACGACCGTTCACTATCCACTTCGCGAGGTTTGATCCCGCACGCTTGGTCTGTCCGGCGTTGCTAGTTGGCGCGGAGTTGGTTTAGCTCCAGCGCGCGTTTAATCTCATTAGTCACTGAGGTATCGCCATCAGCGATGGTGTTGACGGCAGAAAGTGCGGCTGCACGCTCTGAACTTGTCGCTTTGACGAGTGAAACGAGGGCCCAGCGATCAGCTTCGTTCAAGAGGCCTTGGTACGGGGGCATATACCCGCTTCCGTTGGAGAGTGCAGCGTAAGTCTCCCCTGGTGTGAGCTGAGTGATCCTGTCACTAGCGAACGCCGGAGGTTGCGGGGCTGCGTAGTCAACAAACTTTAACCCCACATAGCCATCCTCAGCGGCAGTTTTACCGTGGCACATGGAGCAGTTTTGCTTGTAGAGCAACGCTCCGCGTCGTAGCGCAGTAGGGTCGCCTGTCAAAGGGTTACGTAAGTCAGCGGCGTTGGCTTTTGATGGCGCGGGGATGTAGCCACCAATAATGGGTACCGAGTCCACAGGAGCTGAAAAGCGAGGAGGCTCTTGGGCCTTTTGGGATTGGTTGTAATGCATCTCTTGGAAGATATCGATGGGGTATGAACCGGTGGAGCGACCTGGGTCGCCAGGCTCGCACGCAGCGAAAATAACCACCGCGGCCATAGCCACGATCAAGAGCCATACAGATTGTTGCTTCGTCGAACTCAAGTCTCTTCCTATCGATTCGAGCAAGGTGCTCGCTTTTAGGCCTTCTTAATTTCTTCCGCACCGTTACTGGCTAGGACGCTCTCAGCAGCACTTGCGCGCTCTTCAGGACAGTCTACATAAAGACCAATGAATCCTTCCGTAATCCGCTCGTCGTACAATCCCAGATCCCGTTTAGGTAGGCGAGATTCGAAAAGTACGCCAAGGACCGTAAACAAGATTGCTCCCAGCATCGTGTTCTCGTACATGATGATGGTCATCGGCGGGATACTCAGAATTGGCTTCCCACCGGTAATCAGAGGGTATGAAATCTGCGTGCCAGCGGTCCAGAGAAGCCCAATCGCGAACCCGATGAGAGCCCCAACGAGCGGAAACATAAACAACCGATGTTCTGCTTCATGCTCACCGAAAGCACCTTCCGGGAAAGGGCTTCCGGAGTAAATGTCTAGATCCTCAACAGGGAATCCCGCACTTTTGAGTTCCCCCATGGCGTCTGCAACTTTTTGCGGTTCTTCGAACAATCCCAGGAGTTGGGTATTGGCCATCGCCGTTCTCCTCTCTCTGCACTGGCCGTTAGCCTAGTGCTCCTTGACCATTGCAGGCACGTAAACGTTACCCACTTTGACTTCGTCCATTAGTAACTGACCTTCCTTCTCTTCCCAGAGCGGGATGAGAGGGAAGAACTTGCTGAATACCAACAGCAAGAAGCAAACCAGCGCGATTGTGCCGAAAATGATGATGAACTCCACCGGGCTCGGCCTGTAAGTGGCGTATGTGAATGTCTGCGGACCTTTTCGCATTAACGCAGGGACAATAATGAGAAACCGCTCAAGGAACATCCCCACGTTCACCAAAAGACTGGTCCAAAGCATCCACGTGAAACTACGGCGAACGCTGCGGAACATCCACAGTGATACCGGTATCACATAGGAAAACATAAAGAAGATAAAGAACAGCCAGCTCCACGGAGGCTCGAACATGCGGAGGTTCCATACTGTGATTTCTTGTTCCTCTTTGAGCCATAAGGCGAAGACTAAATCTAACCAAAATAGAAACATCCAAGCCATGGCGACAACTATCAAAAGCCGCGCAAGCGCGTCTATGTGTTCTTCCCAGATGAAATTTTCAAGCTTATAGAGCTTTCGCATGACAATCATCAGAGTGACTACAGCAGAGACTCCGGAGAGTACTGCACCAATGACAAAGTAGGGCGCAAAAATAGTGACGTGCCACGATGGAACGAGTGACACGCTGAAATCCCATGAAACGATACTGTGCACTGACACGAAAACGGGCAGGATTAAAGCGGACAGTAATATTCCCGCAAAACCTTGAATTTTCCACTGGCGAGGATTCCCGTGCCAGCCGAGAGCGAGGACACCGTAAACCGATTTGCGCCATCCAGTACTGCGGTCACGGATGATAGCGAGATCAGGAATAAGTGCCGTGTAAACGAAAAGGATACTTGACGTTAGGTAAGTTGTAATTGCAATCGGGTCCCACACGAGAGGAGAGCGAACGTCAGGCCAGATACCGCGCGCCCAGTCATAAGGGAAAACCCAGTAGAAAATTCTCCAAGGTCGACCAGCGTGAACCAGCGGCATCGTTAGAGATGCCATCAAGGCGAACACTGTCATCGTTTCAGCGGCACGAACCATAGGCCGGCGCCATTCAGCTTGACTGAGACGAAGAATCGCCGAAATCATCACACCTGCGTGACTAATGCCAACCCAAAAAATGAAATTAGTGATGAAGAAGCCCCAGAAAACAGGCTGCCGGAGACCAGTCACTCCTAATCCTTGATTGAACATCCAGCCGACTACACCAACGGTGCCTGCGACAACAATGCCAAGGATGGAGAAGAGCACAATCCACCAAAGGGGCGTGGTAAGTACAGTGCCCAAGAGCTGTTGGTTGATCTGCGCTTCAGTCAGTGTTCTGCGGTAATACATCTGCTTCTAATTTCCTAATGCGACTTCGCGATGACCATTGCGTACCGTGCGAGGAAGCGGCGCACCTTGACGAGGCGTAGACCTTCGCCTACCTCCCACATGGAGACTACGGGAATGATCTTGTTGATGAGCATAAACAGAAGAACTGACCCTGAAATGCCGCCTATAATTATGAGTATGTCTGCAACCTCTGGAAGCTGCCCTGCAGGGATTTGCTGTAAAACATGCGGCCATGACTCACCAGCCGGGGGGTCGGGAACGGAGAACGGTGCCACGTACCAGCGGATGTGGTTTATAAGAGCACCTACGAGTACGCCCGCACCAACTATCGTTGGCCCCCAGATGCTGCGACGTACTGGATTCCATATCAAAGCGACCACCGGGCCGATGAAATTCAGCAAGAACGACGCCATCAAGGGGTATCGGTAGGAGTCAAGAACAATGAAGCGAATTAGCTCCGTCTCGCCGGGCTGACGCCCGTACCAAAATGTGATGAAACTTCCCCACCAGAAGTAAAACCAAAGTAATGAGAATGCCAAGAGCGGCTTCGAAAGCGCCCAAAATTGATCGATACCGAAATATCGCTCATACCCACCGAACCGGCGCATCACGTACATGACAACAAGCGTCATCCCGACTGCGCCCTGAAGAGCGTTGATAAGGGCAGTTACAGGCGCTATAGCATCCTTCATCCCAGGCAAAAGCCCTGCCTGGAAATCTGCCTGCAACAGCGTCTGCAGAGTCGGATACAAAAGCAGGTAGAACGCTCCCAAAAGTAAGGCACCCGAATGGAGAACCCTCCACTGCCGAACATTACCCGTCCACCCGAACGAAAGCGCCTTAGCAATCTTCCCGCGAGGAGAGGTCGGCATGTGATCACGAACCGCTGCCAAATCCGGCAACGCAAGAAGCCAAAGTAGCATGAGGCCTATAAGGACAACGGTACCCCAGACCATCAAATTCCCACCACGGAACGCCATCCAGTGCGGGAAATCAAACCATACGCTGAGTCGACCTTCGGTTGCAGGAAGAGCGATAAGCGACGGGATAAGCATGAGCCAGATAAGGACTCCGGTGATGGCCATGTTTTCGGTGAGCCTTGTGAGAGGCCTGCGCCAATTAGCTTTCGCAAGCCGTAGGCCAGCCGAAATGATTGGCATCGCCAAGAAGGTGGATGCTAAGAATGATAGAGTCGCGGTGTAGTAGCCCCAGTTGGAGCGGTCATCAAAGCCGTCAGATAGGCGAATAACGAACCCGACTATGCCTCCTGCGAACAGAAGTGCCAGCAATGACAGCCAACTCCAGTAACGGCGGTTAACGTCCTGGAAGCGAGCCATTATGTCACTGGCTACTTCTTGGTGCGTGGGCACCTGTGGAATCGCGTGTTCCTCATGCGCCATGTGTGTCGACCTGCTTTAGGTACATAACAGTTGGCGCAGTACCGAGGTGTTCAAAAACATGGTACTTGCGCTCGTCATCTTGCAGTTTGCTGACTTTAGAATCAGGATTGTTCAGATTGCCGAATGTCATCGCTGACGTGGGGCAAGCTTGAACGCAAGCAGGATCAAACGAACCATCTGGTACATCGTTTGGAGTTTTAGAGCGAGTTGAGCGGCGGATTCGTTGCACACACATGCTGCATTTTTCCATCACGCCACGACTGCGGACAGTTACATCTGGATTCAGTTGATTACGAAGGTCTTCCGGCCATACAGGTTCCCAATAGTTGAAAGACCTTGCGTGATAGGGGCAATTGTTACCGCAATATCGAGTACCGACACATCGGTTGTAGACCTGAACGTTGAGACCTTCGGTGTTGTGGTACGTAGCGTACACGGGACACACTGGTTCACAAGGGGCGTTTTCGCAGTGTTGGCAGAGAACTGGAATGAAGCGTGCTTTGATGTCGGGCCATTCTCCCTCCCAGTACCGCTCGACCCTAATCCATTGAATAGCACGCCCTTCGATAAAGGCAGACTCTTCATTGATAGGAACATTGTTCTCTGACTGACATGCGACGACACATGCTTCGCAGCCTGTGCAGCGATCCAAATCAATGACCATGGACCATTTAAAAGCTTCGGAGCGGTCTGTTGCCGATTGTGGTTTTGTCTGCGTTGCCATCTATCTATTGCCTCAATGTCCAGGAGTGGACCTAGTGGGAACCGTGGTCCGCTTCGCCGGGCTTGAACACTACGATCACGGGCTCACCGGGTAGCTGCCGAGGCTCTTGAATACCTTCGAGCTTCGGTAGACCTACTCTTGTGTTGGTCTTAGTCATTCGTACGCGAGTGCCAGCCCACGCGAGTGAACCAGTATCAGAGTCTTCGTTCTGCGCAAGTATATCTAGGATGTTTGAGCCACGCCCAGCAGCGTAGGTCGTGAATTGCTCATGGCCTTGGCCGATAGGGACAGATACTACATCTGGGGGCGTCGCAGGGTTGACATACACGGGAACACTGATGAACCCACCAGAGGCGGACTCTAACGTCACGACGTCATCCTGCTTTAGCTTGAGACCTTCCGCAGTTTTGGGGTTGACCTCAACCCAAGTACTCCATGCGACAGTCGTAATGGGATCAGGCACAGCCTGAGCCCAAGGTAGGTGTGCGTATTGGCCAGTACCTATTGAGTGGCTCTCAAAGGGAACGAGATGCAATGGGAAAACAGAAGAATCCCCTGCGAGCTGAGCCTGCACTGGTGTGCGAGGAAGGACCGGTGGTGTCGGTACTCCGCTGACAGTATCGCCTTGATCCCACCAACCACCGCGCTCAAGTGATCGCTTCCAAAATTCTTCGAACGTGGGCTGTGTTACGGAGCCTCGATTCGTAGCGTGCAAGTCTCGAGCGTCCGCCCTGACCGCGTCTCGCATTGAATTCCAGGGCATGGAATTGCCCAGTTCACCCGCAATTTGAATAAGCACGTCACCAAAGGCCATGGTGTCACGAAACCGATTGATAACGGGCTGCTGAAATGCAACGGTGCGATACCCAGGGCCGACATCGGGGACATCGGTACCCCATTCTTCAAGCGGTGTGTGTCCAGGAAGAATGAGGTCCGCACGTGAGGTCGTCTCATCTAGGAAAGAAGAAAAACTCACGATCGTTTCAAGGTCGTCGAGAGCCTCGGTCACCTTGAGTTCAGCGGATAGCCCATGGACGATGTTGGCATCGCGCAATAGCAAGACCTTAATCTCACCTGATCGCATCGCGGCTAGCGCTGCTTTCCAATCGCGAAGAGGCGCTCCGTCAATTCGCGATTGGCTGCCAGGTGGATTGAAAATCACGCCGCCCGGTACATTGACCGAACCTACGAGATAATTGAGTGCGTAGATAGCGGTGAGGTTAAACACACCATTAGTGTGCGCACCCGCTGAGCCGCCCCCGATTGCGAGAGCTCTGCCGCGTGTGCCTGCGAATTTACGAGCTAGATCTTGTATGCCCTCTGCTGACATACCTATTTGGGATGCTACCTTGCTTACTGCGTAATTCGAAAGATGGTTAAGATTTCCGCCGGTGAGCGCAAGCGCCGCCGCACGATCACCAATGCCTTCGCTGATGATAGTGTGGGCCATCGAGAGAGCAAGTAGGCCTTCAGATCCTGGAGTTATGTACTTCCATTCATCTGCTGCAGCGGCGGTGACCGAGTACCGGGAATCAATGTGAACTAGGTGCCCACGCTCTCGACCCTCGCCTTGTCTGAATTCGCCGTAACCGCGCATGAAATGCGTGGGGTCGATCCATGTGCCTAGGAAGTCGGCACCGAAACTCATGATGAAATCAGCGCGAGCGATGTCGAAATCGGGCAGGGCATTTTGGCCGTAAATATTCTTGATAGAAGCGCGAAGCACAGCTTGATCAATCGGGTCGAACCCCAGCATCTGAGCACCGTAACCGGTCGCAAATCGCTTTGTTACGTCAGCTAGCTTGCCACGGGTCGGGCCTGAGGCAAGTAGCACTGATGCAGAGTCAGCATTGCTGAGAATTTTTGTAAGCCTTTCAAGAGCTTCCGGCCAACCAATTGCTCGAAACGGGCCGCCCTTGGCGATCCTGACCATCGGGGACTTGATGCGGTCGGGATGATATGTTGCCTGAAGCATCGCCTCAGCACGGATGTGGTGTTTGCCAGTGTTAAGTGGGTAGTCGGGATTGCCTTCTACTTTCTTAGCGCGCCCCTCCATCACACGAACCAGTAGACCTTCACTGCCGCTACCTACCTGCGCAACGGTTGCGTAGTAATTGTCACGACCTGTAACCAAATCCTCAGGAAGCTCTACAGGACTCTGTATTTGAATCTCGTGATCAGGAACGCGACAGCCATTGAAGACCACTGCTCCTACGCTCGTGACCCCGGCCCATTTAAGGAATTGCCTTCGTGTCAGACCCATCCGTTAGCCTCGATATTCATTCGGTCTTACTGTCGTGATACCCATTACTAAACCGCTTAGGATTTAATAATGGCAGGTTGCGCAATCGGTCGGAGCATTGTTATCGCGGTGACAATCGACACAGTCGCGCATCTTGAGATTGCGCACCTGCTTTACAACTTCCATGCTGGCCACGTCGCCGTGGCATGTCGTACAGGAAACGCCATTCTGGATGTGAGGAGCGTGCACGAATTGAACGTGGTCAGGGAGCCGGTGGACCCTAACCCAATTGACTGACTGCGGATTACCGCCTTCGTCATAGAGCTTCGCTAGTTCGACAGCGGCGTTATCGCTCTCTGATTTCTTGCCATCAATCCTACCGAAGTCATGACAAAAGAGACATTGGGCAACGGCAGGGACAGTCGCAGCTTCATCGGTGCTCACCTGGCGATGGCAAAACTGGCAATCAATACCAGCGTCCGTCACGTGCGTTGTGTGAGGGAATGCGATGGGCTGCGTTGGTCCGTCTCCGAAACCGAGTACCGCGGGCGGAGAACTCCACCATGACTGAAGAACGAAATAACCAACTGCGGCTACAACCAGCGCGACGCTGAGTCCAATAGCCGGCACCATAATCTTGATGAGAGTGTTGTTGTTCATGTGTAGGGCCTGTCGCTAACTTGCGACACTATTGTGCCCCCCGGTAGTAGATGCCGGTAATGACGCCAAGGCGGTCAGCAAATTGATAGGCACTCAGAAGGCCCATTGCTAGGAATGCTGCACCAGTTATGTACAACGGAAGGCGGACCTTCCTCCCAAGCTCTGCGGGAATGTCTCGAGAGCTGACTAGTGAAGGGATCATGCCATGCGCTAGAAGCATTGAACCGCCGAAGCCCAAAGCCGAACCCAGAATCTGCCACAGCGTTGATAGCAGGTTGCTGATTGCAGCCCAGTCGGCGGAAGTAATAAAAGCTGGATCTGGGCCTGTCATGACTGTGTTTGGCGCACTCAACACCACGCCTCAAGGGAGGACGGGCTTGTGGGGATTCAATTTGGTGAAGTGCCGGGTTATCAACCCAACTCCGACTTTACACAGAGGACGTTAGACGACGCACTCACGAGTGTCAACTCCCTCTTGTGACGGATTTCGCATGCTCAATTTGGGTAACGTGTTTCGCAACTCGTAACTGGCGCTGCAGCGTGCATGAGTCCGCGCATAGGTTGGAAGAAAGTTACGAACTACGGCGTAGATTCCGGTTGTTATCTTGATTCAGTGCCATAGAATCTAAGTGTAAGTTTTGTAAGTTTTGTAAGTGAGGAAACATTATGGCGGATGACGCATTGGCAAAACGGACGACGACTCGACGGAGCTTCCTTAAGCGGGCAGCACTGGCGGGTGCGGCCGCGTCTGTGCTGGGCCTACTTGCGCGAGGACCATTCGCGGGCTCTAAGACTGGGGGGCGCTCTATCCCTGCAGGGCTGCCTGGCGCCGGCTCCATTTTTCAGCCGAAAAACGATGGTCGCCGCTCTTAAAGAACTAAGCCTTTTGCGGTAACCCAACGATTAGGTACAAGGCGGCAATACTGTACGAAACTGCCCATGGAATTCCTGCTTTTGCGGGAGGGTATGTTTTCAAGATGTAATTAGATGCGGAGACTGATAAGCATGCGGTTCTAGGAGCAGACCCGTTCCTTGACACTCCCCTCCGCATTTCTCTAGCATAGTTTTTTGGGCCGAGGTAGCTCAGTCGGTAGAGCACAGCACTGAAAATGCTGGTGTCCCCAGTTCGAGTCTGGGCCTCGGCACCACTTCCTGCCCAGAGAGGCACTCCCAATGGCTGATAGCGGTAAAGATTCAACTTGGTATTCGAATCTCGTTTCGTTCCTGTCGGCTCGCTTCGCCGTGGGGATAGTTGTTTTGGTGCCGGTCGCTATCACAATTGTGATTCTTCAATTCGTTTTTTCATTCCTCGATGATTTCCTCGGTCCTGGCATCGAATCTTTAGCAGGACGGAGCTTACCGGGGGTTGGTTTGCTTGCGCTGGTTCTGCTGATTTTCTCTGCCGGGTTGTTCGCGATGAGCAGGTTTATTCGCTGGGCGTCGACACAAATTGAACGAATCGTGATGACGCTACCTGGAATTAGAGTCATCTACGGAGTAGGCAAGAAAATGACCGACTCTTTCTCAGGCCGAGGTAATGGAGAAGGATTCGGTCGAGTAGTGATTGCCGAGTACCCCCGAGACCTTGTCTGGTCGCTTGGATTTCTGACTGGGTTTACGCGATTGGACGAAGTGCTGCATGCGTTCGTTTACTTCCCCACTGCACCCATGCCCAACTCAGGGTGGGTCGCCGTGATTGGTGCCGATCGAGTCTTTGACACCGATGTGTCCCCACAGCAAGCTATGCAAGCGGTGCTTTCTAGCGGGCTTGCCAATTTACAAGCAATCAATCGCAGCGTATTACCTGAACTAGCGCCGATGGTGAACACTGACATGGGAGCAGACCGGTGCTAAAATGTGGCCTGTAACGGGACAGCCCGTTTCCTGACCGGCGGAAGTGGCTCAGTGGTAGAGCATCACCTTGCCAAGGTGAGGGTCGCGGGTTCGAATCCCGTCTTCCGCTCCAGTTAGAAATCAAAGGCCATCGCGTTGCGGTGGCTTTTTCTTTTAGCCGTGCTTGGATTGGAGCCGTTGCCGACTCTGGGCATGGGACGTAGCATCAAGTGAAATGTACTAGGAGCTGGAAATGGCTTTCAAATCATGGAGAGGCGATGTTGGAATCATCAAACCGACGCATCGCCCCGGTTCTCTTGAAGAGTTCATTCGGCTAATCCCCGAGGGAATCGGAGTTGTACCCCTATTTCTTGGCGTCAA
>CALGTL010000099.1 GCA_937901475.1 uncultured Dehalococcoidia bacterium | reverse complement strand
TAATCTGCCAGAGGTGCTCGTGAGTAGTATCTCACGAAAACTCCATGCCGAGCGAGGCTTTCGTATACAGCTTTGCCACGCCCGTCAGGCAAACGGCACAGAAGGAAATTTGCTTCGGATGGAAGTGGAGTGACGCCTGGAATTTTGGTGAGTGCAATGAACATTAATTCACGTTCTTGAACTATCAGCCCAGCCCTTTGGTTCAACGTATCAACGTCGGACAAGGTTGCCAGCATGGCTGCCTCTGACGCCTGGTTAACATTGTAAGGAGGCTTGGCACGGAGCAAAAGATCGGCGAGTTGGGAATCCATTATTCCATACCCAACCCGAAGCCCAGCAAGCCCTCCCCATTTGCTAAACGTACGCAAAACAATCAAATTGCGGTGACGTGAAACCCATTGGGCCACGCTACTTCCGCCAAATTCAATGTACGCTTCATCTATAAGAACTAGGACGTCAGCGGCGAGCAATTTTTCGATATCCGCAAGAGGCGTGCAATTGCCTGATGGGTTATTAGGCGATGCAATCACCACCAGCTTCGTACTTTCATCAATTGCGGCAAGTATGGCATCGATATCAATTGCAAATTGCTCGTTCCGCTGGACGGTGACTGTACGCCCCCCACATACGTGAGCAGAGAATTCGTACATACCAAATGTCGGTTCACAGTTGATGATTGCATCGCCGGAATTTAACACGCAGCGGAACACGAGGTCGATAATTTCGTCACTGCCGTTGCCTACAACGATTTGGTCTTTGGGCAAGTTCAAAAACTTGGCCAAAGCGGTTCTCATTGCTACTTGCGAAGGGTCCGGGTAGATGTGCATCCGGTCCACTGCCGCAATCATGTCTGCTACACGAGGAGAAGGGCCATAGGGGTTTTCATTGCCATTGAGCTTGGCAATGGACGACTCCGGCATCCCCGCCTTTCTGGCTAGCACATCTGGTGGATCCACAGCATCGTAAGGAGCTAGCGCCAAAAGGTGCGGTCGGACGAAATCGAGCGGCTCCTTTTTACCTACCACCAGAGGCCTCCTCAGAAACACCATTCCCTGTTTCTCCGACGAATCCCTCTAACCTCATTTCCACGGCTCGAGCGTGTGCTGAAAGCTTCTCTGCACGAGCGATAGCTGCTGCTGCGGGCCCCAGGCCCAACATGGCCTCTATATTGAGGCGTATGACTGGCACGTACTTCAGAAAGTGATGCACTCCCAAGCTTGAGGCGTATCGTGCAGTACCTGCGGTCGGCATAGCGTGGCTCGGGCCGGCAACATAATCGCCCATAACTTCTGGGGAATATTCACCGACGAATATACCGCCAGCGTTCCGAACACGCGCCACATATGAATAAGCGTTTTGCACCAACAGACACAAATGTTCCGGTGCAAACGCGTCGGAGAGCTGAATAGCTTCTTCGATTGAAGAAACGACAACCGCAACCCCATTGTTCGCCATCGCTGCTGCTGCGACTTCTCTTCGGTCTAGCATTGCAACTTGCCGCTCAATTTGCGCCCTCACCTCTTGAGCCATACCGAGGCTAGTCGTAATGAGGAGCGGTGATGCCATTTCGTCATGCTCCGCTTGTGCAAGCAAGTCGGCTGCAGCTAACGACGCATCTGTAGTTGAATCAGCGATCACAATGGTCTCAGTCGGACCATAGAGGCCGTCTATATCCACGTGCCCGTAAACTTCCCGCTTAGCAATAGTCACGAATATGTTGCCTGGGCCGCATATCTTGTCCGCTTTCGGCACGGTCTCTGTCCCGAAAGCCATCGCGCCAATCGCCTGTGCACCGCCTATTTGGAAAAGACGGTCCACGCCAGCGATTTCAGCTGCCGCCAGCGTTGTAAGCCCAGGAGCAGGAGTGCAGAGAATAACCTCTGGAACACCCGCGACTTTGGCTGGAATAGCAGACATCAATACGGTAGACGGGTACTCAGCGGTACCACCGGGTACGTACAGCCCGATGCGCTCAATTGGAATGACTCGCTGGCCGTAGCCGGCTTGTTCGTCATGCCATCCCTGGGGCATGCAAGTCTGGTGGTAGGCCCGAATCCGCTCAGCGGCAACGCGCAGTGCATCAGCCAGGTCCCCAGGGATAGACGCAAGGGCGTCACGCCAGCGTTCCTTAGGGATTTCAAAATCTTTAAGATCCACTTGGTCAATTTGACGGGCATATTTGCGAACGCCAGCATCACCTTTGAAACGCACGTCTTCAAGTATGCGACGGACCGCTTGTGTAGCGGACAGCGGTTCGCCGAACACGTCAGCAGTACGCTTCGCGGCTGTGGGTGTAAGTTCAGGTTCGTCGTAACCAGGCGAACGTGATAGGAGCGCTAGCCCCTGCTCCAATCCTTCGACGATCCGTATCATGAGAGGCCGAGTTCGGCAAGCAACGTCGCATAGCTAGAGCTTTCCTGGCCGAAAACGTAGCTAGCTCCAGAGACGGTTACAGAGACCCCTCCAATTGCACGGAAGAAATCTACGAGACTAGTGAGCGAGACCTTGTTTACAAAGACGGTGACGGAGTACCACTTACGTCCATCTGTTGTGTACACGCGAGCGATTGTTGGGCCCTGAAGCCCTGCGCATTCTGGGCGCTCGAGTACCTTGGCGGCTACAGCTTCTTCTGAAGAACCTTCGATGTTCACGGATATGCGCTGAAAGTCACCTGCGTTTCGGTGAGCTTCAATGCGTTCGATAATTTCCCGAGCGCCTTCGAGGCGTTCAGGGTTCTCGCGAAGTAGCTTTTTGTTTCCTATCAATGCTCCTTCTGAGGCCAAGACAGTGCCATCTTCTAGGCGCTTGAGTCGATTTTCCCTGAGCGTTACTCCAGAGGCAGTGATATCTACAATCAAGTCGGCGTAACCCATGGCGACCGATGCCTCAAGAGTCCCTGTTACGGATGCAATTGAGAAGTAATTAACGCCGTGGCTAAAGAAAAAGCGACTCACTAAACGTGGATACTTCGTCGCAACCCGCAAATCGCGCCCGCTCTCTCTAAACTCGACAGCGAGGTCTGCGAGGTCTGCCATCGAGTCGACATCCATCCATGCATCTGGAGTTGCTACAACTAATTCACATCGGCCAAAACCTAATTCAGGAATGATCACTACGGTGTCACCCCCCTGAATCCTACTCTCTTGAAACCGATCACGACCTACCATGCCAAGGTCCGCGTTTCCGTCCTCAACCTTTGAAGTGATATCAGCAGTGCGCTGGAATATGACCTCTAATCCTTCAATCGTAGGCACGGATGCTGTATAGCGACGAGCACTAGGCCTGTTGATGGCCATCCCGCAATGCTCTAAAAATCGTTGGGTTGGCTCGAACATTTCACCATCGCTAGGGATAGCGAGGCGTAGACCACCATTCAGGCGATCTCCATTAGATTGCTTTTTCAGAGACTCCGCCATCAGATCCCACCCTCATAACTGTCTGGATACCACGCTGTTCAGCATATTTTGCAACCTCAGCGTCATTGCGACTACTTAGATCAAGTTCCGCAGGAATCCCTTGCGCGCGCAGCCGCTCCGCAGTCTCAACAGCTTGGCTTATTTGCGATTCTTGGGCTGTAACAAGAACGCGAACTGCTCCTGTTTCCTGCTCACTACCATAATTAGACGGAAGAATTTCCGCAATTCGGTCCACGGAATATGCGAATCCGAGCGCGGGAACATCTTGTTCTACACCAAGAGCTCGAACGAGGCCGTCATACCGTCCACCACCTCCAAGGCTGGGGCGATCTTTTACTTTGGTATGGTCAATGTCAAACACAACCCCGGTGTAGTAGGCAATGCCGCGAGCCATACCTAAATCAAGAACAATCGGTACCCCTTTCAGGTCATACTGGCTCAATGATTTCAGTAACTTGTCGATGGGTTTGAGGACAGCCTCATCAACACCGTAACGAGTCACTAAGGCGCCCAGTTTTGCGCGCACGCGATCCGCTGGGCCAGAAAGGGCAACCAATTCCGCCGAAAAATGTATAGCCGCATCGACAACCTCAGGCATGCCGCCTTCCTTTAGCTTTCGTAGGTAGCGCCTGAACACTTCTTCGGGTGTCCGCTGCCCCGAGAGCCCCATGACTCCTTGCGCCAAAAAACCTTCAACCATCCCCTCGGCATCCTTAGTGGCCATGTCGCGGGCCAATTGGGATAGCGCTCGTGTGTGTTCCTCGCCCAATAACCCGAGACTAGTTGCTCGTTCCCGTACGGCTTCGATCCCGTCATTTCCGGCTCGTAGCTCGTCAAAACTATTCACTACGAATACTCGAGCACGCTCCGAGAGACCGAGCGCCGCAAGCATCTCGTTGACAACCCCCATGTGCCCAATCCGCAGCTTGTGTCCGGTAACACCTAATGTGGTCAGCCCCTGCACAGCGGTTGCTAGCACCTCCGCGTCAGCGATTTCGGTAGACGCGCCGATAATCTCCGCGCCAAGTTGTTGGAATTCTAGGCCCCCAGAGGCGACCGACCCTTCTTCGTTGTCTTCATATCGAAAAATAGTTCCGTGGTACTGCCAGCGCTGAGGCATAGGCCCCTTGAGGTTTCCGTCGATGAACTGGCGGACAATGGACGAAGTAAATTCGGGCCGTAGGCTCACTTGGCGGCCTGAGGGGTCGGTAAAGCTATACATCTGCGACGCAAGCTCCCCTCCCGATTTCCGCAGAAATAACTCAGTGTTCTCAAGGATTGGAGTAGCCGCGACGTCGTAGCCGCGACGGTCAAGGAAACTCTCCAGGCGGTCATGGATAATGACGAGCCGTCGCCATAAG
>CALGTL010000098.1 GCA_937901475.1 uncultured Dehalococcoidia bacterium | reverse complement strand
GGCCAGCGGCATAGCGTTAGCACATTCACCTAGGCTAACAAACGGTAAATCATGAGGGTGTACAAATAACTGTGTAAGTGGTCATGTTGAGAAAATGAGGAAAAAGACCATGACCAACAAAGCGATGAAAGTAGGCAAAGAGCAAGAGGCGTTGTTAGATGCGTTGATTGCGGGGTGTGAGGGGCCGCAAGATATCTTGGGCGAGCACGGGTTACTCAAAGCGCTGCAGAAACGCCTGATGGAGCGGGCTTTGAATGCCGAGCTGACCCATCACCTGGGCTACGAATGCAACGCGCGCAGCGACACGCCCAACAGCCGCAATGGCACTTCCAGCAAGACCGTGAACACCGGCAATGGTGTGGTCCACATTGACGTACCACGGGACCGTCACGGCGAGTTCGAGCCGCAGTTGGTGAAGAAACATCAACGCCGCCTGGAGGGGTTTGATGAGCACGTGATTGGCTTGTATGCGCGCGGCCTGTCCACTCGAGATATCCAAAGCCAACTCGAAGAGCTGTACGGCGTTGAGGTCTCCCCGACGCTTATCTCGAACGTGACTGGAGCGGTCTTAGAGGACGTACGGGCCTGGCAAGGGCGTGCCTTGGATGCGGTCTACCCCATCGTCTACTTCGATGCGTTGTTCGTTAAATCGCGCCAGGACGGCCCGGTAAAGAACAAAGCGGTGTACCTCGCATTGGGCATCAATATGGACGGTGAAAAGGAGCTATTGGGACTGTGGATAGCCGACACTGAAGGGGCAAAGTTCTGGTTGCATGTACTCAATGAGCTACACAGCCGGGGGCTGCAAGATTGCTTGATAGCCTGTGTTGATGGGCTCAAGGGACTCCCTGAGGCCATCGAAACGGTGTTTCCCAAGACCCAGGTGCAGTTGTGCATCGTGCACCAGGTGCGCAACTCCTTGCACTACGTCAACTGGAAGCAACGTCGGCGCGTGGCTGGCGATTTACGCGCCATCTATGGGGCGCCCACCCTGGATGAGGCTGAGCAGGCCCTAGAGCGCTTTGAGCAAGCCTGGGACTCGCAGTTTCCGGCCATCAGCCGCAGTTGGCGCGCCAATTGGCCGCGACTGACTCCGATGTTCGACTATCCGCCGGCCATCCGAAAAGTGCTCTACACCACCAACGCCATCGAGTCGTTGAATTCTTCGTTGCGAAAGGTGCTGAAAAAGCGCGGTGCGTTTCCGAATGACGAATCCATCTTGAAAGTGCTTTACCTGGCCCTACAACGGATCAGTAAGAAATGGACGATGCCAATTAGTAACTGGAAATCGGCGCTCAATCAATTCGCGATCATGTTTGAGGATCGCTTACCTTTGTAATTCCATTTACACAGTTTTCTTGACACACCTTCAAAAGACATTACCGGCCGACCTGGCCGATCGCCCACTAGACTTGGTGAAACGAGACTTT
>CALGTL010000097.1 GCA_937901475.1 uncultured Dehalococcoidia bacterium | reverse complement strand
TTCCGTACAGTTGGTGACATCGACGGGATTTCTGCAGAGAATTCCAAGCCCGAGGCCGTAAAGTAACGCAGAAGAGCGCAACGATGAACGCTCAAGAGATTGCCCGTGAACGCGCGCGACGATGGGAGATCGCACTCATGGTGCTCCCATTCAAGGAAGAGGAAAAAGAAGGATACGTCCCCATATACACTCATGACGAGGATGTGGACGCGAGAAACCTGCCAGGAGGGCAGAGGCAGCTTGGTGATTACCGCAAGCTTGCTGGAGATCTGACGCACCCAGCTGTGGAGGACTCGAAGGAAGAAGAAGAAGGAAATGGCTCGGGCGCAACGGCCCCGAGTAACAATATGGAAACAATGGAGACTATCTTACGAATGATGGTCAAGAATGATGCAGAGAGGGTCAAAGGAAAGGCCATCTCGCAGAAGGGAATCGCAGAGCTTATAAACTCTGTCCCCTCTGTGGCCCCCGATGGAGTCGTCTTGAAGGGGTCCAAACTGCTGTCGTGGTTCGAGAACTTCCTCTCAACTTACGTCGACGATTACTTCTGGTCAGGTGGCAGACAAGCTTTGAACCAGACCGCAAAGTTGTTTGAAAACGCACCTGCACTTTTGGCAGTATGGGAGCACTACGTCCTCAACGACGCGAAGGTGCGGGAACTACGAGACCAGGAAAAGTTCAAGGAAGCCTGGATCCGGGTAGCCGAGGGCATTATGGCGGCCAACCATGGTGATTGTCATACGCACCAGAGGAAGGCGACCAGATCCAACATGAGCTCTCTCCACCAATCCGGCGGCGGCAAAAACCAGACGGTGACGGAGGTGGCCACCGCCATCATGGAAGAGACGAAGGCTCGGGATGTTCTAGGAGTATTTGACGGCATCCGGACCCTCCTCAAGCACGTCATTGCGGACGGCGAAGCGTGCGCGCAGGGCGCCAACTACGGTGAGACCATGTTCGGCCTCAACCTAAACCGGCACCACGGCGAGCACCGTCAGCTCCATGCGAACATCGTGAAGGTGCTCATGAAGTGGGCCGATACCCAGCTGATGTACACGCTCTACGGCAGCCTCAAGCCTGCCCTCCAGACCCATGTGGAAGATGCGGAGCAGCGGGAGCACGGCCACCGACTGATGCCTAAGCCAGGTGAGCGAGTGACCACCTTCGAGGAGCTCAAGACGGCCGCAGCTCAATGCGAGTCTCGCGACAACAACCGCATGAGGGATATGGCGGCTGGACTGAAGAGCTTAGGCCTCGACGTGCCCAAGGACCCGAAGAAGAAGCAAAATGAGCAGAAGAAACAACAGCAGGAGCCGGCTTATTCACGATGGGTGGATAGCAGAGCCAAGGGCAAAGGTGGCAAGGGCAAAGGCGGTGGCGGCAAGGGCAAAGGCGGTGGCGGCAAGGGCAAAGGCGGTGGCGGCAAGGGCGGCAACCGCGGCCAACAGCCGCCCGACGAAGCAAGCTGTGTGGCTGGCCTTGACGGCGAGACCCACCACCACGTCCAGTGCTACGCCTGCTGGGAGTACGGCCATACCAAGAGCAAATACCAAGTTTGGAACTGCCCCAAGTGTGAGGACCCGTGGGCCAAGCCCGATACTGGCGGCCCACCTCCAGCACCCCAGGCAGTGGTCGAGCAAGTGGCCCCACCAGTGGCGGCTGCGTTCGATATCAACGCTCTGTTTGATGCCGTGGCGATGAACGAAACCGGCGTGGACGATGCGACTGTGGCCATGATGAAGGAGATCTACACGAAGAGTGCGAACGCGAATGTGCTCATGATCCGACTCGTCCCCAAGACCATGTGCGTGATCAAAGCGTCGATGGGCAAGGATGCGGCGCCAGCCGGCCAGAACTTCAAAGCCTATGTCGGCATGGATACGAGGATAGGCACGGAGGTCGAGACCATCTTCGACGACGGGGGTTCCCCAGTGAACCTGATCGGCCCCGAGAGGGCTGAGAAGCTGGCGAAGCAAGGCTTGGCGCGATATGTGGCGGGCATGAGCCTCCACGATCAATTCTCCGGAGTGGTGTCGGCCACGGGCCACAACCTCGGTTACCAAGGCGACATCAAGATCGACGTGTACCCAGTGGATAAGCACGGCCACCCCTCTGCGGCGGCCTACCCGATCCTGGCTCACATCGTGAGTGAGTACCAAGGGGACGGCATCCTGCTCGGCACGCAGCAGCAACAAGAGTGGGGACTCGTGACCAGCTACCTCACCGGCATGAAGACCATCACGTCGAACGGCACAGAACACTCCTACCCCTTCTCAGCGTCCAGAGACGGCACCCTCGTGTGCCCCGCGCTGGAGAGGCGAAAGCGGAGTGAAGCGCCAAGTCTCTCCGTCAACGGCCAGGACCTGCAGTCCAGACAGGAGCTGCAGGCCTGCATTGCGGAGGCTGCACAAGTGGTGGCCTCTGGTGTCCCTGGTGCCTTCGGTAACGCTTGGATGGAGTCCACCCCGAGTGTACCACTGGCAGACAACTCTGCGGAGCTGCAGCGCCACGAGCAATTGAAGGAGGAGCTGCTGACGGCAGCCGAAGCGGTCGCCCACGGCGGCCCATCAAAGGAGGCGGTGATCAAGAACCTGCACGGTATGGCAGGCCCGCGCTCCAAGGTGAAAAAGAAAGTACAAATCAGTGAGCCGCCCGACAGTGGACGAGCCCTGAGCAAGTGGGCATCCTTCGCCCTGCTGGCAGCGTCTATATGGGCAGCAGCCTTGACCTTGACCACGGGAGGAGTGGTACCTACATGGCCTCATAGTTGGGACCACGCCGCGCCCCAGAGCCGGCAGTTCGAGAAGAGTGTGACCCAGCCTCCAGTGGGCTCCGGCACGACTCAAAACGAGGATCTGAGTGACCCGGTGGCAACGGCGTGGCAGTGCTGCGGCGCCGACAACCCTGCGAAGCCGCCTCACGTGAGCGCATGGGCCGAGTGGCAACGCGACGACCCTTTGGACTTCGACGGTCGCGCTTGCGCACCCCTCTCCCTAGCGGAGGTGCAGGCAGCCGTGGAGGCAGTGCAAACCCACCCAATGTTCGACTCAGCGGTGGTACGGCAGGTCAACTCATCTACGAGCTGCTGCGCCCCACCGGATGTGGCGGCCCTGGTATGGGCCGAGCTGAAGCTCGACAACAATCCCAGGATGGCCGATGACGCAGCTCTTCGCACGAAGGCGCTCAAGATGATAGAAGACGCAGTGATGGCGTTCCACAAACCGGACCCGCAGCTGCGCCCCATTCTGAACAAAGACAAGACTCCTTTGGAGGTGCACGTGCACACGAAGGACGAACGTCCCCTCACATCTCGCATGTACCGGGTCTCTCCAGACCGCCTACCGGCAATGCGCGATAAGCTGAACGAGATGATGGCGCAGGGCGTGATCCGCAGGAGCCACAGCTCGTGGTCCTCCCCCTTGGTGTTCGTGCCCAAGCCCCCAGGAGCTGACGGCAAGCCCAAGTGGCGATGCACAGTGGACATGCGCCAGTTGAACAAAAAGACGGTGCCATACAAGTACCCGACCCCGCACATCGACGATCTGATGCAAGCTTGCGGCTACACTGAACCTGAGCTGACGGTAGACGGCAAGCCTGCCCATGTCGCTGACGACTTGGTGCGTGTGATCAACGGCGTCACTTACACTGGACCGCACAAGCCTCGAGTATGGGGCCACTGCGACTTCTTCGAGTCCTTCCACGAAGTGCAGGTGGCCGAAGGATCGCGGCACAAGTTCGCGTTCCAGTCCCCGACCCACGGCTTATGCGAGTACATGCGGCTACCGATGGGATGGATTAATTCCCCTTCGATACTGCAGGCTGTGGTCCAAGACATCTGCCGCGAGATCTACGACGGCCCGGGCCGGCACCACGGCAAGCCAGCCCTTGGAAACTTCGTTTGGAACTACCTCGACGACTGCGCCGTTACGGCGGCGAACGATGAGGAGGCCACCCACCTGTACCGGTGGCTCTTCACGAAATTTGCGGAGCGCGGCCTTACAGTGCGAGCCTCGAAGTCTGGGTTGTACCTGAAGCAAATCACGTTCGTTGGACACATCTGTGATGAGCATGGGGTGCACGCGGACCCGAAGAAAGTCGAAGCCATAAGGAAGTTGGCGGTACCTACGGACGCCGGTGGTGTCAGACGCCTGCTGGGAGTCTGCGGCTACTACAGGCGTTACTATCCGCAGCCCTTCGCACGCCACACGGGTGTGCTCACTCGGCTACTGCAGAAGGACCCGAAGACTGGGTTCGATGTTAAGTTTGAGTGGGGGCCGCCCGAGCAGAAGGAGTTCGAGTTCCTTACCGGTGCACTGGCTGACGCGGTCGCGTTGGAGTTCCCGGACTGGTCACTCCCATTCTCGCTACGCACGGATGCAAGCAAGTTAGGTTTTGCGGCGGTGCTTTCTCAGATAGTGCCCGGCACCAACCGCCGCCGCATGCTGGCGGTGGCTTCACGCCAGACCGTTGGCGCGGAGCGAAACTACGACCCTCGCGAATTGGAAGTGGGCTGCACCGTGTGGGCACTGCAGCACTTTCGGACGTGGCTGATACACCGCCACTTCTACATCGAAACCGACCACGCCAACACCCGCTGGGTGCTGGACTATGGTATGGACCAGCATAACAGCAAGCTGCAGCGCTGGTCGGCACAGATGAGCGAGTTTGACTTCGAGTTCAAATGGAAGTGTGGCGAATCAATGATTGAACCTGACGCCCTCTCGCGTGCTCCCCTGCCGGCGGGGCCAGAAGTGGGAACTCCGCTGGCCACGCCTCTGGTGACGGACCTAGCGCAGGCGTGCAGGAAAATGCTGGCTACGCCGAAGCCGGCAGATGCGACGCCGATGTCGGCGGAGAAAGCTAAGGCAGTGATGATCGAGCGACAGCAGCGTGCGAAGGCCAAGGTGGCCCAAGTGCATAAGATGCGGCTGACAGCACGGATGCAACGGGCCAAGGCTCGGCACATGTGCTCCGCGAAGTGCATGAAAAACTCGTTGTTTTGCCCCGACCGCCCCCCCCTTGAGCAAACAGTGACTGATGACCTCCCTGCGGATTGGTATGCCTCTGCTGATAATGCGGACCGTCTTCAAGGCGGGCAGGAGGGCACCACGGAAACAAGTGCAAGTGAAACACCTGCCCCAACGTTGTTTATCCTGGCCCATGGCATCTCCACAGACGCAATGGCGGCCAAGGAATTAGGAATCGAGGTGGTGGGAGGATCTGAAGTCGACCCCATTCTAGCTGAGGCCTTCTCGAAGCGAACAGGAGCCAAGTCTTACCCAGGATTGATCGAGCTCATTGAGGCTGGAAAGAGAGGCGAGTACCCGGAGCTGCAACATTTGGACATTGTCACCTCTGGCGTACCCTGCCCCTACCGATCCAACGCTGGCTCCCTCACCAGTAACCAAGGCAAGATGGAGAGAGAAGCGGGTGCCGAGCGGCATCTGTTCACGAGACAAGTCGAGTTCATGAAGATCTTCAAACCCCGATCTGCAATGATCGAACAGCCTCCCCCTTCCCAACCTCACATGCATGAGTACACGGAGGTGGTGGAGGGCATGCAGCAGCTCGGCTACTGCACCACGCAGAGGGTACTGAACTGTGCGGAGCACGGAGATAAGTCGTGCCGACGCCGGTGGTTTCTAATCTGCACGCTACATGAAAGTGTGATTGAATGGCCGGAGCCAATGAAGGAATTCAAGATGCCCAAAGGAGTGCTGGACGACGTGAAGACAGTGTGCCCGGCCCGATATGTGCAGAAGGCCTCGGCCAAGTTTGTACCCAGACTGCCCAAGGCCAACCGACAAGTCAACACCAAGTCCAAGAAGCTGGGCTGGTACTGGCAACAAAAGCTAAAAGACGACAGGTGTCTGCGGGTCTACGATCCGAGTTATCCCCTGCCGTCGGCGACCACCACAGCCTCCGATCCGCTGTTAGGTAGCCCAGGAGGCCTGGTGCGAAACCCCATGGGTGATTACAGAGTGTCGCCCCTCGAGGTCGCTAGGGCTCATAGCTTCACCCAAGACGCTCTGGCGCAAGTGGAGCAACTGACCAACACGGCAGAACAGTGGAAGTGGGTCGCTAACTCGACCCCCAGGATGACGGTGCAGGCCCTGCTCAAGTCCATCCTCAAAAGCCTCCAATGCCCCCGGCAGTTAGGCATCCAGGACGCTGGCCCCGACTT
>CALGTL010000096.1 GCA_937901475.1 uncultured Dehalococcoidia bacterium | reverse complement strand
CGCCAGGTGCTGGGCGAACCCTAGGAGTTGAGTTCGGTTATCAATTCTAGTGCGCTTTGAGGTGAGGAGTTAGGAACATGGTTAAAGGTAAACAGATATCAGAAAGTTATGTTGGTCAGTCTGTTCGTGCTAAAGAGCTTCGGGCTCCATTGGTCGGAAAAGCTAAATACACCAATGACTACACCTTTGAAGGGCAGCTTTATGCCTATATTCTTCGCAGTCCTCACGCTGCAGCGAAAATTAATAGTGTCGACTTGTCCGGCGCTAAAAAAATATCAGGGGTTCATTTAGCACTTTGTGGTCGTGATATTTTTGAGCACACCAATGGGATCACGGATCATCTAAACCCTGCAATATTTGGTGGGAAGTCTACTCGGCTTCCTATGATGGCAGTTGATGAAGCTTGGTGTTATGGGCAGCCAGTAGCAATCGTAATTGCGGAAGATGAGCGTACGGCAAGGTATGCAGCATCACGTATTCAAGTGGATTACACGCTAAAAGAACCCGTTGTTGATGCTGAAAAAGCCATAGCAAAAGGCGCACGTTCAGTTGTCCCTGAATGGGATGATAATGTCTTGATATATGTCCCTTTTATGAATGGTGACACTCAAGCTGCTTTTGATCAGGCTGATAAGATTGTAACAACTGATGTGAAAATCCACCGCTTTTCAAGTCAACCCATGGAGACGCGCTGTTACAACGCAGTATGGGAGCATGATACTGAGAGTATTACCCTTTATGGCACCTGTCAGAATCCTCACCCATTACGATTAGTGTTGGCTGAGACTTTGCGGATGAATGAAAACAAAATCCGCATTATAGCTTCTACCATTGGTGGGGCTTTTGGTCTGAAAATGCATGGTCATCCAGAAGAGCCGTTAATTTGTCTGATGACTAAGCTGATTCGCCGGCCTGTTAAGTGGGTGGAAAACAGAGAGGAATGTCTTCTTATAGGTGCACGAGAGCAACAGCACAAGGTGGAGATGGCATTTGATTCTGATGGCATCATGACTGGGTTGCGAGACCATTTTTTGGCGAATATCGGAGCTCCTTCGGCTTGTCCTGGTTGGGGCATGGCTTTTTTGACTGGGTTGACAATGCCTGGTCCTTACAAAGTTGAGAATATCGACGTACACATGAATGCTGTGACGACGAATAAGCCTTCTTGGAATGCTGCCAGGGGCTACGGCAAGGAATCTACTGCTATAGCTTTAGAACTGGCAATGGATAATGCGGCTCGTCAATTTGGAATTTCTCCGATTGATTTAAGGTTGAGAAATTTTATTACGAAGGACCAATTTCCTTATCCTAGCCCTACGGGGCTTGTTTATGATTCAGGTGATTATGGCGGTGTGCTTCTAAAAGCGCTTGAAACTATTGGTTACGAGGATTGGAAGGATAAGCAAAAAACAGCACTTGCTGACGGACGCCATATCGGAATTGGTATGGCCTTTGAGTTGACACCTGAGGGTGGAACGATTCCCGGAACAATGGTGGCTGGATATGACTCTAGTTCTGTGCGGGTTGGTCCTGATGGGACAGTTCGAGTGCTAACAGGCATTACTAGCCCAGGAACTCATAATGGCACTGCAATTGCTCAGATTGTTGCTGATGAGCTTGGCATAGACATGGATAGGATAGAAGTTTTACAAGGCGACACTAATTCGTCCCCTTATGGTTTTGGCAACTATTCAGGTCGAAGTACTATTGTCGGAGGAGGTTCTGCAGCTCTGGCGGCTAAGGATGTAAGAGATAAGATAAATGCAGTTGCAGCCGCTCTCCTTGAGGTAGAAATCGATACTCTTAGCCTATCAGAGGGCATTTTCTCCTCTAGTGATAACGGAGATACCACCTTAACATTCGCAGAAGTTTGCTATGCCTCTTACACTCGAGCCTATGATGTCGCTATGTGTATTGATCCGCCGCTAGAAGCGACTAGAACATTTAAACCCCCCGGGATTAGTCATCTTCCCGATGAGAATGGCCGCATTAACCCTTATCCTAGTTATTCCAATGCAGTGTATGTTGTTGTGTGTGAAGTAGACATAGAAACTGGGAAAATCGATTTATTAAGTCTTGCTGCGGCCCATGATTGCGGCAAGGTTATTAATCCCATCCTTGTTGAAGGGCAGGTTTGCGGAGCTTTTGCTATGGGTTTAGGTGGAGCTCTCACTGAGGATGTTCAATACGACGCCAATGGCGTTCAGTTGACGAAGTCCTTTAAGGACTATGTGATGCTTCGAATGGCTGATATGCCTGCGGTAGGCATGGCGCACCATGACTCTCCGAACCCTGATAACTATTTGGGATTAAAAGGTGCGGGTGAGGCAGGGGTCGGCGGCTCCGCCGCGGCTCTTGTTAATGCTGTGAATAATGCATTGGAGCCCCTCGAAGTTGTAATACACGAAATGCCTTTAACACCTTCACGTGTTTGGTCGGCGATTCAAAACGCAAATAATTCTGAGGGGGTTAAGTAAATGAGCCTTCACCCGATGTACGCAAGACCTCGCGATCTAGAACAGGCATCAGAATTGCTGGCCAGTCTAAGTAGTGGTGCAGTAATAATTGCTGGAGGGCAAGAGATTATGCCTTATATTAATTATGGCGTAATGATGCCCGATGTCTATGTGGATATCGGAGGTATTGATGCTCTAAGAGGCGTAAGTGCTGAGACTGATGAAGTATCTATAGGCCCCTTAACAGTTCATCGTGATATTCAGAATATAGAGGAAATTGTCGAAACATTACCCTTGTTAGCCTATGCCGCAAAACAGATAGGTGGCGGTATGCAGGTGCATAATCGAGGGACTATTGGCGGTAATATTGTTGCGATGCACCCTCTCTATGATGTTGCGCCTGCGCTCTTAGCTTTAGAAGCTAAAGTAGAGTTATTGAGTGAGAAGGGGTCACAGCGTATGTTATTGTCTGAGCTTCAAGACCTCTCAAACCATGGTCTTGGGACTTCATCGATATTAACAAAAATTTTAGTTAAACCGATGTCTCCGACCACTCTCTGGAGCTACTACAAGTTAAAGAATAGTGCCGGAGCCTACGGTTCTGCGAATGCTGCAGTGGTGATTCAACTTGACGGTGAGAACTTAAAATCGATTCGTGTGGCTATTGGTGCTGCGGCTGAAAAAGTCGTCGTAGTGTCTGAGAATTTAGATGGCTATTTAGGTGGTCCTTACACTTCAGAGGTAGGTCTGGCGATACAAAAAACATGCAGCGATGCCATTGTTGAGCCACTTAGTGATCAGCAAGGGGATGGCGTTTGGCGCAAGGCGATGGCAGGTGTCGCTGCTCGTCGAGCAACTGAAATGGCGTTGGGTAAGTTGATTAACTCATCGAGCAAAGGTCAAGAGGTATAGGTGAATGGAAGATTTATTAGATATCAGTGCATTAATCCAGTTGCGCGTTGACGGGCAGTTCCATGAACTAGATGTGCTGCCGAGCAGAACTTTATTGGATGTACTGCGGGATGACCTTGGTAAAAAAGGGACCCATTTAGGATGCAAGACAGGTCATTGTGGAGCCTGTACTGTGATGATCGATGGAAAGGTAGCTAAGTCATGTATAACCATGGCAGCAACACTTTCTAGGGCAGAGATAACAACCATTGAAGGTTTAGCAGATGATGATGGGAATATGCATCCAATCCAGCAAGCGTTCTGGGATGAGGCAGGTTTACAATGTGGATACTGTGCACCTGGCATAGTACTTAGTTCCCTAG
>CALGTL010000095.1 GCA_937901475.1 uncultured Dehalococcoidia bacterium | reverse complement strand
AGAGGGGGTACACGCTCACGGCCCACAAGAACTCATAAATCTGATTATCTCCAACTGGGATCAAGTGAAAGACGCTTTCCAGAACCTAGCGAACGTCTCAGAGGGCAAGCCTCTTTCAGAAGTAAAGATTCGCCCGCCGATTCCTAGGCCTGACAAAATTGTCTGCATGGCGGTCAATTACCTAGAATACGGCCAGCGTCCAATGCCTCACATCGATGCTTTCTTCAAGGACTCGGACTGTGTCATCGGCGACGGCGATACCATCATTTTGGACGCAGAGGCACCCGCGACCATTTTTCACCACGAGGCTGAGCTCGCAGTCATCATTGGTAAGGACGCGGACAGCAAAGTCGATAAAGAAGACGCCATGGACTATGTCTTCGGCTACACCGGCTTTATCGATGTCTCCGGCCGCAACATCGGCCCCGAAGGCAAGACCAGTTTCTTCCAAGTAAAATCCTGGCGTACTTTTGGCCCTATGGGTCCGTTCATTATCACCAAGGACGAAATCCCTGACCCTCAGAATGTCGATTTGGCTATCACGGTCAATGAACTTGGGCGTCAATCCTTCAATACATCGGACATGGCCCACCCTGTCGCCGAGTGCATTGAATTCGCAACCCGCCAGTTCCCATTGCACGCTGGCGACATCATCAGCACTGGTACCAATCACCAAGGTCTCGGTGCTCTTCAGAACGGCGACACTCTCAAGCTTGAGATTGGCCCGATCGGCTCGATGACGCTCAATGTATCCGACTCGCTCAATCGAGGATGGGAACGTGGTGTGGACGAAGAAATGGCAGCTCGAGCACGCAACGCAACCGCTTAGTAGGCGCGCTACAGTGACTCTAGCAAAGGGCCCGTCGATTATCGGCGGGCCCTTTGCTTTTACAGCGCGGGCTTTGGTTCGTGTGATTTAAAGAGTCTTCTAGTTCACGACGTCACCTAGGTGTGTTGATCTGGTAGTAACTCCACTTCACGTCTACGGCGGAAATTTAGCGAAGCAGAGTTGTGGCTCCTTATTGGTTTGGGCAAATTGAATTTACCCATGTCACAAATTCCGCAAACTAGGGCAAGATCTAGCAAGGCATCAATGTCAGATCCTAACCCGTATAAACACTGGTGCGCCGACAACCCCAATCGCTGGCGATATCGCGTCGCCAAGCCGATAAACCGGTCGCCGGGGTTTTCTCTTCTTGCAGAGCCAATTGCGCGTTACCCAAAAATGGTCTAGTGAATCTCAAGCATTTCGATCGGCGGGTAGAGCACCACTCGTACGTGCCCACCCTCCTCGGAGGAACGCAGTACAGCATTCATCCATTTTTCTATTACTCCCTCATCCTATACATGCCCTTCCAACGTGAATTGTTAGTCAACTTGCCGCTCAACGCTATAATCGCCACACTATGACAAACGCCCAGCCTATTAAAGTAGCCGTCCACGGTGCCGCCGGTCGAGTAGGACGCGAAGTTCTGCGCGCGATTGACATGGCTCCCAACATGAGCCTCGTCGCCGCTATCGACCGCATACCTCAGAATGATCTAGAGCCCCTGCCCGTCAGTGTCCCTTATTACACAGACGCACGCATCGGTTACACCGCAGCAAAAGCCGACGTCGTTGTTGATTTTTCGATCGCCGCCGCCAGCTTTCCCATGGTATCGCTCGCACTCGAGGCAGGCACTCGGCCAGTCATAGGGACAACTGGTTTCACAGAAGAGCAGATCGCTTATATTGATGCCAAGTGCCAGGAGCATAATTTAGGTGGTCTACTTGCTCCTAACTTCACTATCGGTGCGGTATTACTCGGTACTCTCGCCGCCATGGCCGCGCCTTACTTTGAGTACGTTGACATTTATGAAGAGCATCACGAAATGAAAGTCGATGCCCCATCAGGCACAGCCATCGGCATTGCCAAGTCCATCGCTGAAGCCCACCCTGAAGCTTTTGAGCACAACTCCCCCACTCGCGAGCCGATCGCCGGTACTCGTGGTGGTATCTACAACGGGATGAGTATTCACTCCTCTCGCATGCCAGGCCGCATGGCTCATCACCAAGTCACCTTTGGAGGACCCGGCCAAACGCTGACGCTCCGTCACGATACCAATAATCGCGAGTGCTATATGCCCGGAGTTCTGCTTGCCGTACGTAAAGTCATGGACCTTCAGGGCCTCACTGTGGGGCTCGATAAACTGATGGGCCTTTAAGGCTTCTTCGCCCAAGCGCACTCCATGACTCCCTTCTTGGCCCAGAGTTACAATGCGCATATCAAAAGAAACCAGAATCTGTACTGGGGTGCACTGTGAGTAACCCGAGAGTAGCCATAATTGGCGCCACTGGCGCCGTAGGTCGAATAGCTCTTCAAATCCTTGAAGAGCGCGGATTTGCTATGGATTCATTGCGCCTCACGGCGTCGCACCGCTCCTTGGGCAAAGCAATGACCTACAAAGGCGAAGAGATCATCATTGAGGCCACCACTCCCAAGCTTCTCGCAGAGTGCGATCTCGCATTCGTTTCAGCCAACGATGACATTTCCCTGGAAATTGGAGTCCTAGGTCCACAGCAAGGGTGCGTTGTCATCGACGACAGCGGTGTCTGGCGAATGGATCCCTCTGTGCCCCTTGTCGTGCCAGAGATCAACGCGGACGATGTAGGCGGTCATAAGGGCTTACTTGCCATTCCCAATTGCTCGACCACTCCCCTTGCGATGACCCTTGCCGCTCTCGGTGCCAACAACCCAGTCAAGCGCGTTATCGCATCCACTTACCAATCCGTATCGGGCACTGGCGCGGCCGCTTTGGCTGAGCTCAACACTCAAGCCGCACAGGTGCTCGCAGGGGAGCCCATCACTGCTGAGGCATACCCTCACCAGATTGCATTCAACGTTCTCCCACACATCGGTTCGCTCAAAGAAGACGGCTACTATTCCGAAGAGGTCAAGATGCGGCAGGAAACACAAAAGATTCTGCACCAGCCCAACATAGCCATCTCGACGACCTGCGTTCGCGTGCCTGTGCCCATCTGCCACAGTGAAACCGTCAACATTGAATTTGAGCGCCCCGTAAGCCCAGTCGAAGCCCGCAAGTTACTAGCAGAGTTTCCTGGGATTACCGTCATTGATGACCCCGCCAACTCGGAGTACCCCATGCCCATCAACGCCGCTGGCACAGATGCAACCTATGTAGGCAGAATTCGCCAAGACTCGTCGCACCCAAACGGCCTAGTTCTCTGGATTGTCTCAGACAATCTCCGGAAAGGTGCCGCAACCAACGCCATTCAAATAGCCGAAGAAATAGTGAAGCAGCGTGCCTGGCTTCGTTAATTTACTTACCTCGATGCTCAAGGCCCCAACACCGGGGCCCGCTTGCGAGCATTACGCATCACCGCTAGAGTTCCTCGAACAGCAATAAGGAGTCCCGAGATGGCGAGCATAGGAAGACTGCTTACAGCGATGGTCACTCCGTTCGATACGAATGGCGAGGTTGATTATGCTCAAGCTAAGCTTCTCGCTAAAGCCCTTGTCGCTTCCGGCAGCGATGGTCTTGTCATCACTGGAACAACTGGCGAGAATCCCGCTCTATTTCACCAGGAGAACTACCGCCTTTGGTCTGAGGTCAAAGAGGCCGTTGGTGACACTGCCGCTGTCATCGCGGGCTCAGGAACCAATGGCACTGGCGAAGCAGTGAAGCTGTCGCAGGATGCAGAGCGTGCGGGAGTCGACGCGCTTCTCCAAGTTGTCCCTTACTACAATAAACCTACTCAAGAAGGGTTGTTCAGGCATTTCAGTGCTCTGGCTGAGGCCACAAATCTACCTAATATCCTCTACAACGTTCCTTCTCGTACTGTAACCAACCTGACTGCAGAGACGACTTTACGTCTCTCTAGTATTGCCAACATCATCGGTATCAAAGAAGCCTCTGATGATTTATCCCAAGTCGGTGCAATAGTTCGCGATGCACCTCCCAGTTTCCATGTCTGGTGCGGTAATGATAGCGATACCTTCGCCCAGATGTGCATCGGAAGCTACGGTGTGATCAGTGTCGCGTCGCACCTCGTTGGTAATCAAATTAAAGGAATGATTGATCTAATTGTCGCAGGCGACTTAGCTTCAGCCTCAGCAGAACATCGACGCCTCCTGCCGTTATTCACGGGGCTTTTTGTCGTCTCAAATCCTATCCCGATTAAGTACTGTGTAAATAAAGTTGGGTTTAACGTCGGGAGCCTTCGCCTTCCATTAGTGGATGCCGACCCAAACACGATTGCGTTCTTAGATAAACTCATGGCTAGTTACCAGATAGACCTGCCAATCACCTCTGCTATCTGATCTCCCCTTACGCCTTAGATTATGAAAATCGTAGGCTCGAACATTCAGGCAGGAGGCGGGAGCCGACGTGGCGCTGTCAGCGACCATTGTCGTTGAGTTACTTGAGGCAGGATTTTTCTACCCCACGAGCCTAAGCAGTAAGAGTGCAGCGATAATCAGTCCGTAGGAAACGACCAATTCAGTTAGGAATCGCGACCCGCCCGCGTCCTTTAATTTCGCATGCGCCACCGTGGTTGTGCCTGCTGCGACAGTAGCACCTACCAACGCTATCCAAGCACCAGCGATAGCCCCGTTCCCCGCCGATGTAAATCTATCAAGGTCTGAGCCCTCGCCCAGAAAAGCTGAGAACGCTGCTCCTGCTCCTATAGCTACAGGCAGAGATAATATCAGCCATAGCACAAATCGTTTAATAAACGGCACCGGCTTCTCCCTGAGTCATTCTTGTTAGAAAAACGTAGAGGTGCGACATATCGCACCTCTACGTTTTTACTTCATTTAACCAATATCTCGTGCGCCCGGGAAGTTAGCGTGGTCGGCGATCCCGATCCCCACCGCTCCGGCGATCACCACCGCC
>CALGTL010000094.1 GCA_937901475.1 uncultured Dehalococcoidia bacterium | reverse complement strand
GAGCGGCATTCCTTTCAAATGGTTTGGGCGGCAACGGCATTCAGAGTGTTTGAGGACATTGCAATTCTACCTACGGATAGAACAACTATATAATGCAATGCCTATTCACCCAACCCCCTGCGTAGCTTGATGAAGGCTCCGTTGGAATGGGATTTTATGAGCCCTCGCAAACCGTAAATTACCTACCATTTCTAGTGCAGAAGGAACCTATTGACTGATCAACCGGCAAGGCGCCCCAAGTTGAAGCACGAACGTATTGGAAACGCTGATGGCATTCACCGCGATGATACTTGGGTTTGTGAATTGAACGCAGCTCATGTGTTCATCAAGTTTTACGGTCCTGGCCGCGTGGAAATTGGAGAAACGGTTCTCGATGACGCGCAGCATGTCCTAATCAGGGACGGACTATGTCCACTCTGTGATTGAGACGAACTCGAGCATCAAGAATTACTATATGGCTTACCACCCTGCTCGAAACCTTGATGAATAACGCGAGCGATGAGCGCTTTCCAGGTAAGCCAGCAAATCGCTCGCGTGGAATTACTTTGTTAGCCTGAAATACATGCTTTGCAATGCATGTACTCACTTGAAACCCATTGTCTCCGGCAAAGGAGCAGTCTTCGCTCAATGCCGCAAGCACTTCGATGATGCAGGCTACCCGAAATACCCGACTCTGCCCGTCTTGCGGTGCTCCGGATTTAAGCCTCGCAACGACGCGGACGCTACCCAGAAAGGCATGTTCACCTAAAACCACCACCGCACATTGGGTGTGTGGGATTCTCGCCTAGTCGATTAGTTAATGGAAATGGTCCGCCCGGGGGGATTCGAACCCACGACCCTCGGTTCCGAAGACCGATGCTCTATCCACTGAGCTACGGGCGGACGATGCATTGATAGTGCGCAAAAAGCATTTGAGCAGGGACCGAGTTAGTCGGCCTAGTCAACCCCGAGAACCTTCAGAGCAGGCTCGGACTATCACAACCCATTCTACGTGTCGCGAGGCCACTCGGCCAATCCTTTAAACCGACTCATTACGTAAAAGAGGTGCTCCATCATGGAGCACCTCTTTTACGTAGCATTTGCTAATCGAATTAACCCTTCGTGGTGATGGGCAGGTCGGCACGGTTGCCCCATTCAATCCAAGAGCCATCGTACACTTGCACTGACGGGTAGCCGAGCAGCGCCTCAAGGACAAACCAAGTGTGAGTGGCGCGTACGGCCGTCTGACAAAGCGTAATCACAGTGCCTACGCCCGGGATTCCTTCTTCTTTATAGAGAGTGGCCAACTCCGCGGCAGGGAGGAATTCGCCGACCTCATTGATTGATCGATTCCAATTCACATTTAATGATTTTGGAATGTGACCACCATTTGCGGCACGCACGTCTTGGCCTGCGTACTCGTCAGGGGAGCGAGTATCACAAACAATCGTGGACGGATCTTCGACCGATGCTAGTACCTCTTCCCAGTTTGCAATTAAGCCTTCATTGGGATCTCCAGCGAACGCATATGACGTAGCAGTGACTCCGGGCGTTTCTACTGAAATCGCATTGCCGCTCGCTGCCCAGGCAGACCATGAGCCGTCTATGAGGCGAGTGTCTGCGTGACCGTAGACATCGAGGGCCCATAGAGCTCGGCTCGCCCATAAATTGGAGCTACTGTCGTAGAAGACAACGGTGTCGTCAGGCTCGACCCCGAGACTACCAAGCACCTCCTCTATCAGAGTAGGCTCCGGCAGCATGCCTGGCACACCATCGGCCCCAACTCCTTGGAATACTTCTTTAGGAGTCAAACGTAATGCACCAGGGATGTGCCCTGCGTCATAGTCCTCTTGCTTGCGTAGATCGATTACCACCGTATTGGTAGAGCCGGCTAAATGGGAGTTGACCCAAGAGGCAGTCACCAATCGCTCCGGGTGAGCATAGCCCTTCGCCGTGATACTAGCGTTCAACGGGTCTCCGGAGTCCGTTGCTACGACGGCTGTAGGGGTAGAGATGGGAGGAGCAGGTTCGTCTGCTGCGCAGGCAGCGAGCGACAATAAAACGACAATACCTAATACCAGTGTCAGGAAACGGGACGCTTTCATTTATTTCTCCTTGAATATCAATGAAAAACCATGGCAGGCTACTGCGCTTGGCTTTACGATTTCGTAAGGTGTACGAGCCATTCTCCAGCTCGGACTTCGTCTATCTCCACTTCATAACCGCGCTTCAGCGCCTGCGGTGGAATAGTGGATAGCGCGGGGGCGTGGTCGGTAAGCACATCAAGTGCTAGAACCCCCGGCTGCTTCTTGTCCAATTCATCATTGGTTATCAACATGGGGTACGGACAAATCTCTCCCCTCACGTCTAAAACCTTTATCTCTCCGTCTGGCATATGGTCCTCCTTGCCTCGTTACGAAGGGTTGTGCCCTCCGGTTGACTCGCTGTACTAAATGCGGGGTTCCAAACCGATACTCCATAGATCTTCTGAAGGCATCTTCATCTTTAGCTTCAGCCCTTTATGCTGCACGGCTAGGGGCAGTGCCTTAAGTAAAATTTCTTGGTCAGTCAGTAGCCGGATGGATTCGCCTCCCTCCGCTCGCTTAACCGCCGCTAATGCTTCTTTTAGTTGCGTGGATTTGGGCAAGCCACGTAAATCAAGTTCTTCGCTTTCGGGCATCAACCAAGCCTCTTGAGGATTTTGGTGCCGAAGAAGGCTCCTCCCGCAAGGGAGAGGCCGAACACCCAGCCGGCAACGGATAGTGAAGGAATGGCAGAAAAGAATGCACCAAGAGTGCAGCCAATGCCTAAGCCCGCTGCATAACCCATCAATACACCCCCGCCCGCCGCCTGGAAATAGCGACGGATAACTCGTGGATAGCGAATGCGAAACTCACCCGCAAACAGCGCCCCCATCAGCGCACCAGGCATCAACCCGATGGTGACCGCGAAATTGTGATTGATGAACCCATCACTGATTAGCCCTGTGCACCCACCCATGTCGGCGAGGCCTTTCATAACTATGTCGTTTACACCCAGCACTCCAAGGGCTTGCTGGGAAAGGAATAACAACTCCCCTGTTACCCCTAATGGCATATGAATTGTGTACATCACAACAGCGATGAAGCCAAGAACAGCCCCGCCAATCGCTACGGGCCAGCCATTTTTGAATACTGAAGAGAGGGAGTGCGAAAGCCGGTCTGTGAATCCAGGGATGCCGGTGACTTTACGGCTAATAGAAGGGCTATAAATGCCGCTGCGCGCTTCCCACCAAGTCAGGAGTACATAAATGCCTACCAGAGCAACGAGCGTCAACGCAACGGCTCCGCTGTAGCCTAACCCCCCTGTGGCAGGTAACCATATCTTTGGCTCATTGATGATGAGATGGTCCCACCACCAGTTCCAGGTGAGAGAAATCCCCGCCAGACCAACGAGTATGCCGAACATGGTTACCCATGATGTCACGTACCCTTCGGCCATTCGGTAGAGAGTCCCCGAAACACAGCCTCCTGCTATGACCATTCCCACTCCGAAAACCAACCCTGCGACCACCACTGAAATACCAACAGGCAGGATGTGCGCCTCGTGGGGTAGAGATCCGGAGCCAGGTTTACTCACCAGCCAATACATTATTGCGGCGAACCCAAGGGTAGAGACCGCCATCCCAACCAGGACTCCTTTCATGTTTTGGGCGGAGCCGAAGAGGAATAAATCGCGGAAGGCGGCGGCGAAGCAGAAGCGTGCCCGCTGTAGCGTGAAACCGAAAGCCAGGGCCAGTAACCAAATGGCTCCTGTTTCGGCATCCTCTCGGCCGATTAAGTAAGCCGCCCCTAAGCCGGCTGCGGCAACCCCAAACCCAGCGAGTGTTTGGCCCGAAACAGGGATTAATGGATTGGGTGATTTAGGTGAAACTTCAGTTTCTAAAGAATTAAGCATCATTTCACTCAACTTTCGGGCTAAGAATGGGCAAAAAAAAACGAACTGCGGAGCAGTTCGTTGGCACTTCCTCGTGGACTCTTTTGCTAATCGCTATTCGAGGCGCGTGTTAGTTCCCCTGCTCGTTCATACGAGAAGTACAACAACAAGCGCGACAACAAATCTTGTGAAACACAGGCCGAATATAGCAGCAGGCATGTTTACTGTCAAAGTTCACTTGTAACCTCCAACACCCTATTGCGGCATCCAAAACGATCATGCGGAGCCTAAAGAGAGGAAAGACAACGGGCTTATTGCCGCGCGCTTAAGCTGTTTTCCACCTAGACCAAAAGAGATTATGTAAAACGGTGATCTAGTACTGGAGAGACAATGTTCTTTAAACGTGTCTAATCAGAAGTACTGAGACTGGAGACAAAGTCTCTCTTTAGAAGCTGTAAATCTGAAGCAGACATGACGCCCTTGCTCTAGAAGCTAACTTGCCAATGCTTCTCGTATGCTCGGTCCGTTTACCAGTACTGCTGTGACTCCGCATTGAATGCACCGCATCTCTGGTCCATCCATTTCATTGTGTAGGAGCAGGGTTCCCGTTCCGCACCGGCGGCACGTTGACTGAGCCTGCTTCATCGTTAAGTTCTGTTCTTGCATCTGCCTTTGCCTTTCACCAATTAACTAGCGTGTATTTTCTGCGCTAGCTGATAATTTATGATGGACTGCACTTGGCAACGATGCACCCGGTCTTGCTACCCAATTCGAGCCAGTAAAACGTAAAAATGAGTTGCACAGTTACGAAATGTATAAGGAAACGGAGCTGCTAGTCGCATCGTTTCCTGTGATTTCCAACGGCGAACTTATGGCGACTCGATAGCGATTGGGAATTAGACATAATTTGACCTGGTAACGCGCCCGCGACCGATGCAGTTGTAGACTGGCCTCAAGATCTGTATAGCACCGATGGAGACCTTGTGGAGCAAGAGCAGATTGTCGATAGAAAACAGCGCCGCGGCTTAGCGAACGCCGTTTACTATCCGTTTGTCGTAATTGGACTGGCTGTGCTCAGCCACGGTGGATTTGCCCTCTCTGGCCAAGGATTCACACCGTTCTACCCGTTTATACAGGACGATTTCGATCTTACTCGCACTCAAGTAGGATTAATCACTGGCACTATATTTGCCGCAGCCACAGTTACAAGCTCAGGCTTTGGCTGGATGATTGACCGCCTCGGTGTCCGCGTGATGGCTGGCTCGATGATGATCCTTAGCGGGATTGTCGTTGCTTCGCTCTACTTCGCAACAAGCTTCCTGTTGCTACTGCTTATTGCTGCAGTTATGGGCTCGCTCCGACCCGTCGGCCACCCTGCTGGAACCAAAGCCATCATGGACTGGGTCGGCCCTAAGCGCCGAGGAACCGCGATGAGCATCAAACAGGCTGGGAATCCGATTCTAGGTGCCCTCGCTGCTGCGCTGGTCCCCCCGTTGGCCGTAGCGTTTGGCTGGCGCATCGCCGCGGTAGCTTTAGGTGGATTCATTATCTTAAGTGGAATGCTGATCCTCGCGCTTTACCGGGACAAGCCAGGGACTGCCAGCCGGAAGGACTCCACGTCATCATTTTTCGCAGGCATGGGGAGCGTGATACGTAACCGTAACATTTCCTTGGCTGTTGGTTTCGGCTTCCCCATGGTTGGTGCTCAAGTTGCGACGCTCACTTACTTCATCCTGTTTCTTAATGATGAACTAGATGTGCCGGTAATCGTCGCTGGAGGGATGCTAGCTATCCTTCAAGTGGCCAATATAGTCATGCGAATAGGGTGGGGGGTCATCAGTGACACGCTCGGTAAGGGGCGACGCAAGCCGGTGCTCTTCTTAGCAGGATCAATGACCGCTGGCGTCCTCCTCCTGGTCTCGCTGCTGCCGGATGCCACGCCTACATGGGCGCTTGTGACTATCGCTATCGCACTGGGTGGCACAGCGACCTCTTGGGTAAGTGTCCACTCTGTATTGCTATCTGAGCTCAGTGATCCATCGCAAATTGGCACGACGATCGGGTACGCTTCAACTGTCTCGCGCACAGGCATAGTAATCGCACCTCCGCTATTCGGCTTGATCGCCGACGCAGCCAGCTACCAGGCTGCCTGGATGACTCTAAGCGTGTCCATCCTCATTGGAATGCTCTTCCTTATGCCAGTCCGTGAAGGCCGCGACAGCACTACCAATGCCTAACGGCGGACAATAAAATGAGCGCGTACTTCTACTTACTCAATGCTAGGTTTATTTCTAGAACAAACTCTGGCAATGAATGCAGATGGAAAGGAATATGGAGAAGAGAAAATGGGGTGAGCGGAGGGAATTGAACCCTCGATCTCCTGGGCCACAACCAGGCGTCTTAACCCCTCGACTACGCCCACCACGGAGGCCATATTCTAGAGGGGCGTTACCTGCTGCGTCAACGAAGCCTAAGAGGCTGCAAGCTGCTCTACTAGCTCTATGAGCGTCCTTGTTGGAACACCTGTAGCGCCTTTGACCTCGTGGCCTTGCGTGCGTTCCGCCATGAATGTGCCAGCGATATCTAAGTGGGCCCACTCAACACCGCCTGTGAACTCTGAAATAAAGAAAGCTGCTGCGATGCTTCCTGCAGGGCGCCCACCGGTGTTTTTGACATCGGCGTACTCGCTCCGATTCTGGCGCCTGTACTCTTCGAACATAGGCAATTGCCACATCTTCTCACCACTGACTTTGCTCGCGGCTAGCACTGCGTCCACCATCGATTGTGATGTGCCGAAAACGCCTGTTGTGACGTGACCTAGGGCGACGACTATCGCACCAGTGAGCGTGGCAATATCAACTACGCGTTTAGCGCCCATCTTTTCCTTCACGTAGCAAATGGCATCTGCCAGCACCAGGCGCCCTTCCGCATCAGTGTTGTCCACTTCAATAGTCTTGCCATTCATGGCCCGGATAATGTCTCCTGGACGTTGCGCTGTACCAGAAGGCATGTTCTCCACCGCAGGAACCACGCCCCAAACGTTTATCTTTGGCTTCAACTTAGCGATAGCGTGCATAGCACCAATGACAGAAGCACCTCCGGCCATATCCCCCTTCATCTCCCACATGCCGCCGGATGGCTTGATTGAAATCCCGCCAGAGTCGAAAGTTATGCCCTTACCGACAAGGGCTATGTTGTTATCGGGATGATCGAGATCACCCTTGTACTCCATAATAATTAAACGTGGCTCATTGGCACTGCCTTGAGTTACCGCAAGCATGGCGCCCATTCCGTGTTCGACCATATCCTCGCGCCGGAGCATCGTGATCCCTAGTCCTGCCGAGGTTGCAATCTCGCTTGCAATCTCGGCCATCTTGATGGGGTTCATCACGTTAGCAGGCTCATTCACCAATCCACGAGCGATTGATACGGCTTCGGAAAGTAATGCGCCTTTCACCACACCTGCTTTGAGGGATGGCATCCGGCCAGTGTCTTGCTCGATAATCTCGAGTACCTCTAACGCATTTCCAGGTTGATCATCCTTCTTGGATTTGTACTGAACGAATGCGTAAGCACCAAGGGTGATGCCTTCGGCGATCGCCTGGGCCGCGGTGCCCGCGTCTAGCCCTCCGATACCGGCTCCATGGGCGAGAGTTGCTGCGCGCTTGGCACCGATACGCTTTAGGTAGCGACCTAGACTCCCCGAGACCTGGCGCACCACGTTGGCACTTAGCTTCTCTCGCTTCCCAAGGCCAAGAATGATGACGCGCTTTGTGGGTAGCTTACCGAGAGTGTGAATCATGGTGATCTCACCATGCTTACCCGTAATTTCTTTTTCCGCAATCAACTCTGATATAGCACCATGCAGTGCTTTATCAACAATCTCCGTACCACCGCTTAGCGACGTGGTTCCATCAAACAAACTGACAACGATTGCATCTGCATCGGACGCAGCTATATCACCCGGGATAGCGGAAATTGTGAGCATGAAAATCCTCCGTGTTTGAGAGCGGGGCTACCGGCGCGTGAATTCGTTCAGCCAGGCAAGCGAAGCGTACCACAGGCTCAGGTGGGTGAAGATAGCCGCAAGATTGAACAGCCAACCAGGCCTGGGCCTGTGTGCGCACCGATAACTGGAGTGAATTCGGTAATGAATAGCTCAGCGGGTGCTATCTCGCTCTTGAGTCGCCAAGCGAGCACTTCCGCCTGCTCCAGAGCAGCTGCGTGCATCACGGCAATCTGCGTGTTTTGGCCAGCTGATGCCTGGGTTGCGAGAGCCACGATGCGATCCATGGCCCGGCGTTCGGTTCGCGGGCGCTGTACCATGCTGATATTGCCTTCGCTGAGCTGCAATATGGGCTTCACGTTGAGAAGATTTCCCATCCACATCAGTGCCCGAGGAACTCGGCCTCCACGCCAAACGTAATAGAGGGACTGTAAATAGCCATACAAATGCACAGTTGATTGCCAGTGGCTAATGTTTAGGAGTAGAGATTCAGCGGAGGCTCCATCTCTTGCCATTCGCGCAGCAGCAAGCGCAACCAAGCCCTGCGCGACCCCTGCGCATCGTGAATCTATGACCTCAACTCTGACTCCGCGTAGCGTCTCCCTAACTTCCTCTCGCGCGGCGATGGCGGTTGCATATGTCGCGGACAACTGAGAGGACAGCGTGAGGCAAATGATTTCGTTAGAGGTTTCAGCGGCGCGAGTGAAAGCCTCTACGAATGCCCTTGGCTGCGGGGCG
>CALGTL010000093.1 GCA_937901475.1 uncultured Dehalococcoidia bacterium | reverse complement strand
GGGCCCAGTCCAATTCTGTGTCCGCTTCTATGGCCCGCTCGCGAGGAATGACGCAACCTCCCCATTTACCTTCGTAAAGGTGAGCGACGCTCATCAGGCTGCTTCGACGAAATGCGAAAACAGACCCGCTCAGCCCGTATACGAGAGGTGCGTCCTGGCGGCGAATGATGCCCTCAGCGGGTTGCTTGACCAATCGCACTCGATCGCCCTCGGCTTCCACCATTGTGTAATACGGATTCCTGTCCGCCTCGTACATGGTGACTACTGCATCTAGGTCGGGACGAACAGTCAACATCTGAACGCACTCAGTGATGTCATCCGGTGCTCTCAGCGGTACCGTAACGTCCAAATGCACTACGATATCAGGCCGGAACCCCTCATGTTCCTCAACGTACGCGGTTGCGTGCCGAATTGCCCCTATTTTCCCAATGGTGTCGGAAGCCAGGTTTGCGGGCCTTCTGAAAGATACGCGTATTCCATATGCTTCAGCCACAGACGCAATCTCATCGTCATCGGTCGAAACGACGACATGCCCGACGGCCGAACACGCGAGAGCGCACCGTACTGTGTACGCTAGGAGAGGCTCCCCGTTCATCTGACGGACATTCTTCCGAGGAATGCCTTGGGATCCCCCACGAGCACAAATCGTTGCGAGCACTGCCGGAAGTGTTCCGTTGGTAATCAATATGTCATCTTCTTTTGAATCAGCCGTTGGGACAACTCAATGGTTGCGAGAGTCTCTGCGATACTGCTTCCTGCACCACCTTTGCTGTACGGGTTCTCACAAGTCCGCACAACCTCCTTGAATTCTTCATCGAAGAGGGATCGCCGGATCGCGTTCTTTATTTGATCCTTATCGTAGCCGACATGTAGCACGTTACCAGCAGCTAATCGGCCACTCTGACGGTCTCCGATGTTGACGGCCGAGCAAGCGAAGGCTGGCGTTTCCTTGATGCCACTCGATGAGTTGCCGACGCAGGCCGACGCGACGTTGAGCACTCCATGGTAGAGGCGTCGTCCCAGACTCGGCCGGAGTCTTATGAACGACAACCCCTTGGCTGCCAAATGCTTCTCCCCTTCCATAATCGCCTTTCCGCCCGCATCGTCGTTGGGGTAAGTGATTATTGTCTGGCAGCCCCACTCCCTGCCGGCTTCCTCCAATGCTAAGAGCGATGGATTCACCTGCGCCGCAGCTTGATGAAACTCTGTTGCTATGGAATGCTGGGTGAATACCAATATTGGGAATTTAGGGTCAAGGTCTAGTCGCTCGTACACCTCATCCGCCGGTGCGAATTGCCCTGCCGCAATCAAATCTAGCCCGGGGAGCCCCACATTGAAAACCCGCCACGGCTCCTCACCTAGACCGAGCACTCGTTCAAAGGCCTGTTGGTTGGTCGTGAAATGGAGGTGCGCCAGTTTTGTCATTGCATGGCGTACCGAGTCATCTAGTGCGCCACCTTCTGTAATGTCA
>CALGTL010000092.1 GCA_937901475.1 uncultured Dehalococcoidia bacterium | reverse complement strand
ACACGACAGAGGTGGAAGGAGCAGACTGGGTCAATGACCTCGCTGCCCTGCTCGATGAATTGAAAATAGACACGATCCACGTTTCAGCAGAGACCTTGGGCACTCGTGTGGCTGTGCGGTTTGCACTCGCTTACCCCGAGCGAACGAAATCATTGATTTTGAATGGTTCGATTGCGTACTCCTACCCCGCGGGTGACTCGGAGCGGAGTAATCAACCTCAGGAACGAATCGATGCAATGAAATTCCACCATGGTGAAGATGCCGGTGCAGTTAACGACTTCTACCTCGCGCTCCACTCTGATCCAGCGTTCCATGAGTATTACGACTTACGTAAAATAGCAGAACAAGTGCAGGCGCCGACGCTGCTGTTGCGCGGAGATGTGGACGACGACCGGCACCCAATCGCGCACTCAACGGAGCTGCACTTTCTTATACCTAATTCGCGTCTTCAGATATACGCCGGGACGGAGTTCAATGCCATGACGAACAAAGAGAAAGAATCCTGGGCTCTGATCCGTGAGTTCGTCGCCGTCCTAGCCTAGGAGGTCGTGTCTAAGTCGCCGCTTGTCCGTTTTAGCGGGGCTACAGCCATGATTACGATAGCAGGGAGAACAACGATCGCTGCGACAAAGAAAATGACTTGGCGGCTATCGGTCATCCAAATAGCAGCACCCATAATGAATGGGCTGATGACCCCGGCAATCAGGCTACTTGAGAACATCATGCCCACGACCGAACCCTCTCGGCCTCTAGGCGCAGCGTCTAGGGCAGCTGCATTGGTAACATCTTGGACGGACCAAAGGAAGACGCCCATGATGGCAAGGGCTATGACCATAATGGTGCCTTCACCTACGATTCCGATAGTCAGCATTCCTATCGCCACCACGACCATCGAGGCCACCATAGGGAGCCGTCGTCCAACCCGGTCAGAGTAATGACCGAATAGAGGCCCCACGATGACTCCGCCAAGGGTGAGGAGCGCTACATGCGCTCCAACTCCAGCACTATCCATGTTAAGGTCGCTGGCAAGGTAGATAGGTAGGAATGAGAGTACGCCGAAGTGAGCGAATGATCGAGTGAAATTCATGTATGCGAGCGTTCGGAATGCTGGATACCGCATCATCGTGAACGTATCAGTAATTTTTGCAGGACGGGTGTGCGCAGGGGCAGGAGAAGGCCCCGCGCCAGCTAGCATCCAATAAATCAGAATGGTGAAGGCAACGGCTGGAACCATTGCAAGGACGACATACTGACGCCAGTCGTCCATGAGAATGTAGGCGAGGATAGCGCCAACGAGCAAAGGCGCAAGCGCTTCTCCTGCTCCCGATCCTGAACCATGGAAGGCAATGGCCATGCCGCGGCGCTCAGGGAATCGAGTACTAAGCATCGAGATAGCTGGTGGGTGCCAGAAGGCCGCCGCAACCCCGCCCATAGCGATGAAAAAAACTACCCCCCAGTACCAAGGCATTAGTCCTGCAATCATCATGGATGCAGCTGCCGCGATGAATGAAGCAGGTAGGATTAAATTCCAATGGGACCGGAATCGGTCACTGAAGTAACCCACAAAGAAATTGGGGAATCCTCCTGCGAATTGGCGAATGGTACCAAGCATGGCTACGCCGAAGACGGTCAGTTGATATTCTTCTTCAATTAGGGGTAAAAACACCGCGAACGCAGCGATATACCAATGTTTGAGACCATGTCCGATGGCGATGGTTGCGATGTAGGCGGGGCCCGTAGCCCTGAACGGTGTTTTGCCTGAGGCGGAGTGCTCAACTGCCAAATGGGATTCTCCTGGGTTGGTTCGGGACTAAGGGAATATTTCGTTCAAGGCAGCAAGGATACGTGATTTAACTTTGCCCTCAACCGGACGAAACATTATGGGAATGCCGATATTGACAATGATTTCTGTGTCAGTTAAATCAGCACTGCCCTTGACTGGCTTGCTCATGACGGCGAAAGAGAAATCAAGTGTGTCGCCAGCCCATCCGTACTGTACCTGGCTGATTTGCCCGGTGCCGAGGTCAAATATCTTTCCTATGGCCTCTTCAAGCTTGCTGCGGGCGACCTCTTGTTCCGAGTGATGTTCGAATGTCACACGCATCAAGACGCTTCTAATTCGCGGACAGCCTCTGCCAGATCGACAGTGCCGCGGTAGATGGCGGTGCCAATGATGGCACCCTCCGCACCAATGCTGGCCAGCCGACGCAAGTGATCTAGCTCGCCGATACCGCCAGAGGCGATTACATGAACACCACCAAGAGATATGCCATGTTGAATCATGACTGCTGTGGACTTGAAATTTGGCTCCGTTAGAGTACCGTCCCGGGCGATGTCTGTGAAGATGAAACGACGAACGCCGAGCTGGAACATCTGCGTCATCAGGTCAGTGGCGTCGATGTTGGTCGTTTCTGTCCACCCGCTGACGGCGACTTTGCCGTTGTTGGCGTCTAAGCCGACAGCAATGCGGTCACTGCCATGCTTCTGTATGACTTGGCTAATCATGCCCGGGTCCGTGATGGCGGCAGTGCCGATGACAACACGACCCACGCCCGCGCTCAAGGCCGTGGCGACGTGTGATTCGACACGGAATCCCCCCCCCACTTCAAGCGGGACGCTGATGTCGCGGGCAAGGGTTGCGTAAAGCTCGTTCTGCTTTGGGCGGCCTTCAAGGGCTCCATCAAGGTCTACGACATGAACTCTGATTGCGCCAGCATCTACGAACCCCCGGGCGATTTTGAGAGGGTCGTCTGAGAACGTTGTTTGACGATTGAAGTCGCCCTGGTTGAGGCGAACGACTTGGCCTTGGCGAAGGTCGATTGCGGGAATGATTTCCATTGCTTTACACGCGTTTGAGCACGAGGTGCTTCACAAAATTATCGTAGAGTTTGAGCCCGATGTTGCCACTCTTTTCGGGGTGAAACTGAGTGGCAACGACATTACCTTTAGCGACGACGCTGGTGAAGTCCAGACCATAGGCCGTACTACCTTCCACCCAAGAGTCATCTGTCAGGTCTGCAAAGTAACTATGGACGAAGTAGAAGTAACTGTCTTCAGGGATTCCTTTGAACACAGAGTGAGTGCCCCGAAATTTGACAGAGTTCCAGCCCATATGCGGGACCTTTAGGCCTTCGTCAATGCCAGCATCGGAGAATCCTCGAACCGTACCGGGGACGATGCCAAGGCAGCCGACATTGCCTTCTTCGGAGTGCTCAAGGAGGAGCTGTAGCCCAAGACAAACTCCGAAGAAGGGAGTCCCGCTGGCTACGGCGTCACAGACAGCATCGGCCATACCATCGCGCTTGAGGGCAGTCATCGCAGGCGGGGATGCGCCCTGTCCAGGGAAGATTATGGCAGGGGCGTTCTTAAGATCTGCGGGGTCTGAGGTGAAGACGGCTTGATGCCCTAGGTGCTCGAAAGCTTTCTGGACACTTCGCAGGTTTCCTGCACCGTAGTCGACGATAGCGATAGGTTCCACAAGAGGCATTCTATCAGGAGTGGCCATAATGAGAGGCTTGCCGATCTTGCTATTTGAGACTTGGCACTTGCCTGATCTCACTGGTGGCGGCACCTGTGGTGTAATCCCAATTGATTCTTCCGGTGCTTTGTTCGTCTTAGG
>CALGTL010000091.1 GCA_937901475.1 uncultured Dehalococcoidia bacterium | reverse complement strand
TAGGTACCTTCTAATCTGGTACTGTCATCTTGTACAGAAAATGTCCCCGCCGTACATCAACCTCTAGTATATCAGAAGCTGTTCGTGCGGTGGACTCAGTCAACTCTCAATCGTCGACTCTTGGATAGGGAACCCGCTGTACGAGTTTCACATCCCCGGATTCTGGAACGTATCACGCTCCAGCATCTCCAACACGTACGCGGCGTCACTTCTCAAGTCTTCAAACACCTGGAGATTCCAAGTGTATTCCGGAGGAAAGTGATAGCTAAGTTGCCATGCCACGTTCGCGATCTGCTCGTCTCGACCTGTTCCAATCAAATCAACGTTACTGAAAAATGCTGATTCAGCTAAATCTCTGTTGTTCTGATCGTCAAGTCTTTGTTCCTTCAAGAGTGCAGTACGCGCCGACGGCGGTCCTGGCATCCTGGTGGAATCGTTGAACCACCGATATAGATGATCCCATGTTTCTTTACTAACAGCCTTGGTGTAGACATCCGCTGGATTGTCTTTACCGCTCCGCCATCGCGGATCAACATAGCCCCGAATCACAAAATCGCGCAGTTTAAAGAAATCGCGCTCGATGAATCGATTTCCATCGGTAATAATGTGTTCGTGTGCCCATGTTGTAGCCTGTGAGTTGTCTCCGACCATTACTGTCGGTTCTGCTACTAAAATTCCATAATGCATTTCAGTCAGCAAATGTCTCAACCATACGCACCAAATAGCACAGTGGAACGCAGTCATGTACTCGTCCTCTGCAGCGCTCTTGGCTGGTATCTTATGTCCGCGCGAAGCGAAGATAATTCGTCCTCCTCCCATACATACGTCGAACCCGTAGTGCGACTTGTGCAGTTCTTTCCTATCATTGTGGCTTGAATCATAATGTGCAATTGGCACTAATGAGCAGTCACTTCGATAAGTAATGCCGTCGTTCCTATGTTCGTACAGATGATGTAAACATTGTAATGCACAGAGCCATGCTTTCTCACATGGTGATTGCATCAGCTTACACAGCTGACTCACTGCAAATGAATGTGCAGGATATGCATTCCGGATTGGCCATAGTAGACCTCCAGTCAGTTCACGAAATCCGAGATCAATGTACGTCTGTTTCTCAACTTGTCCGATCTTGATCGGCTTGCCGTCTTCTCCGAGCGGACTGCAACTTTCTCCCTGCGGGAATGGCAAGTTATTCACTTTCTTGCCCTTTCTGTGATGGCCAAACTTTGCCCACAGCTTCTCAACGAATCCTGTCAATGTCAAGTGATTCTTGCCAACACCAGTCTCTTTATCGTAGGAAATCTCTCTAGTAACACCCAGCATATGCCGCGGGTCACCAACGTCGACTCCCCACTCGTCGTGGCAGGCTTTGGTAATCATTTGTCCATGTTTTGGATTCTGAGCTATTCCGTCAATATCGTCTGTGTGTACTACAAAATAAGAGTATTTTGCAACGCCAGCTTCTTCGATAATGATCATAAACATACAGCTTTCATAAACCATCTGTATGACTCTTCCCCCAATGATGCCTGGCATCTTGTTTAGAAAGAAATTGTTTCGCTCCTTTGCCCAGTTCTTGGATGCAAGCGGCGAACCATATATGTTCTTCCTTAGCACCATGTACAACGGGATCTTTTGACCTTTGGAATCCAGTATGAATTGCCCGGTCACTTCATCTTGCAAATATCGTTCCAGACCTTTCGGATATGCAACTGGAAACTGCTCATGCGGTTCACTGGGTGCTTGAATGAAAGCCTGACGTACGTCAAATGCAAATCTTGTGTAGTTGTCGCAGATGCCTATGCACTGTAACAATCTGGTTGCAGGTAGTCCTGGACTCGACGCAAACACAATAGAGTAGTGAATGTTCGGTTTAACAAAGCCTTTATGTCCGGACAGAACCTGTCTTGCTTTACATTTTGTAAATTTTCCCTCGCTGTCAACCTTCACTGTTAACAGCATCCTTGATGGAACAATTGGCATGTCTGGAATCTTTCCCATCTCACGTAGCTGATCTCTTGTCAGATTGTGGATGTACACACCTTGTTCATCAAGTCCGTTTATCTCCTTCTCGATTGCTTCCCACCATAATGGATCCTGGATCTCACGCTGCAGTAGTTTAGCAACGTTGTCTGGTGGAATTGGCAAACCTGTATTTCTGTCAGTGTAATTGTGCGTGTCCTCGGTCTCAGCCCAGTTAGCATATTCATCCTCACCTAGCATGTCGACCATATCAACTTGCACTAGCGGTAAGAATTCACACTCAAAGAAATGTTCATTGTCATCACGCAAGGCTTTAAGCTCTTCGTAATCAACCGTCACTTCCCAGAAGTTTTGTTCTTGTGCCTCTTTGAGGAAGTCCTCATTAGACATTAAACACTCCTGGCACGAACACCCCATTTCATGGCAGTTCGCTTTCGCTTCAGCAGCAATCTGTGCTGTTTCCTGAGGCGACATCTTCTCACGTTCCAACTTGTAGAACACTTCCCATTCTTCACCGCGTGCAACTGGCAGCTTTGCGTTTTCAAGAAACTCAAAGCTTGTCTTGCTCGACCAGGGATTCGGAAAATATTCACACCGTTGACGCCGGTTTCTTTTCTCATGGTGGTTCTGTCGCTCTGGATCAGAATTCCCACCGCCGTGGTGTTTACACCATTCCCAGTAAACACGTCCATCTCTACTTGATAACTCAAGCATATCACATATGTCAAAGAATGTTTCGCCTCCAGTTGTGTAGAAAAACTCACCAACTGTGTTGCTGGGTCGTACACCTAAACTCGAAGACTTAACTTCCTTTGACTGCTGCATATTCCGAAGAATCCCAATCTGCGACGGAACTACCGCTTCGGACTGCTTCTGCTTCAGCTGTGCATCCTGCGCTCCTCTGCAGTCTGCTGTTGTTTCCAAATCGCGTAAAATTTGATTTGTAACACATTTCGGCATAACCGCACCTGTCGTACTAGTCGCTGACCCACTTACATCCCCTGACTTGGTAGAATTATGGCTGCTCTTGCGTGTTTTACGCCCAGTGTCAAGCACTGGAATCGAACAGTCGTTTCCTTCTTCCATGTCAATGCAGTGATATATCATCAGCTCATTATTGTACCAGGTCCTGTGGTTGTCAGCCTCAAATTGAATCTGGAATTCAAAGTTTCCTGGGTTGTCATCGTCTGGTCGCCATTGTAACACTTGGCCCCTAAACAATTTCATACCGCTTTCGACGTCTGTGACGCCGTCGTACACAGAATATACATATTTTCCAATGAAATACTGCGGACTAGTCTGCAAATATCTGATCAGCGTCGCTCGATCGACGTCGTCATCACAATCAGAATATACATGTCTTCCCTTTGGAAGTGGATGATGTGTGTCATCGCCTGCAACAATGTCACCGAGATCTTTTGCACCTGGTGTTGCATCCGTTGCATCCGTTGTCTTTTCATAAACAACCTTGTGGTCAGTCCGAAACATCAAACTATCTTCACCATCGGGGCGTAGCACAGTGCCGTCCGCCGCTGTCACAATCATCTTGGCATTCTTTTCAGTGCCGTATGGTTGCAATCCTTCGATTGGCTGTAAAAATAATTCAGCTTGGCTGTCCTTGTACAGCTCACCTAGTTGCACAATCACCTGCGTGTTAACATCGTCAGGTCGAAGTTTGACCGAACGCGGAACCGCCGTCGTTTCGATTCCAAGCATCGTAAAGAATGAAACTCCTCCTGGAAGTTTTACTACGATGAAGTTCTTGCTTCGAAACCTCCGTCTCGTCGTTGGATCTTCGAACACAACGACTTCTCTCTCCTGTGAAATTGCTCGTCCCCAACGAGTCCGATTTATTTCACCAACATTAGAACCAATTGGTCCCTTCGGTATCTGAACCAGCGCCGCAGTTCCGGGAATAAGACTATAGTGCAATCTGCGCTTACATTCTTCTACACTGACATGATTTCGTGAAAACTGATTCAGTGGAGGATTCCCAGTTCCATCGGGAGCTGCGTCCTTTTTGCGCACAATCAAACTCCTCGTTCTGATTCCGTGCTGCCAAGCGTAGTCCCACATGTCGACCTCCAATGAAGTTTCCAACATGCCCCACTTCATGTCCAATTCTTTCCGTTTGATTTGAACCTCTCCCTTAGCAAACTGACGTTTGTCAGTAGCAGTATGTCTCCACACTACTTCAATGCCGTGCTGCCGTAATTTGTATTCGCCAGCCTTGTACTCTGGACCCTGCTCTCCGGCTGGATCTAAAACAATTCTCGTGCAGTAATCTGGACAATTTAGTCCCGGATCAGTGCGCACCCTGTTAACAACTGCAATGATTGTGTCAATCGTCTGGTCTCTGGTCTCCATGAACTGTTCTTCGCAGTCCGGCGACCATCCAGTGCAGTCATCAGTAAATCCGAGTGCATACTTATAGCCTCGACGAGATTTGTGACTGATCGTAACCGCATCAACATATTGTGTGCGTCCGATCACCTGGTCGCAAACATGATTCTTGCTTGCTTCGACCTTCTTTACTGCTCCCTTGGTCTGAATACAAATCTTGCATCCAGGGCAGTGTCCTACATGATTGCACCAAGTGTGCACCTGCATCTTGTTCTTCCTGCGATCCGATGAGCGGTAGTCCATTTTCGGTACTCCGTTTTCTAAAATCCACAGTTGACTTTCTTCGATGTCGATTAATTTGCTGCTTGCAGCATCAACATCCCCTGCAGCGGAAACATCCCCTGCAGCTGAAACACCTTTTGTTTCCTTTTCTTCGACGTCGATTAGTTTACTGCTTGCAGCATCAACATCCCCTGCAGCGGAAACATCCCCTGCAGCTGACACACCTTTTGGTAAACACCCGCTATCCGCTGTTGTATTCACCGCGCCCGCTGGGCGCTCCCGCAGTTTGTCTTCAAATTGCTCGTTGCCTGCATAAGCAGATTCGTGCATGTCACTGTAATCGTGCATGTCACTGTAGTCAACCCATGGTTGACCAAAATCATTAT
>CALGTL010000090.1 GCA_937901475.1 uncultured Dehalococcoidia bacterium | reverse complement strand
GGGCACACTCCTTTTCTGGGTGGTGCGAGGGGTAGGTGCTGGTGAATCATTTGGAGGGCTTTTCGCTGAAGTCATAGGCACGGCGGGGGTGTCTCTGACCGCCGCTTTCGTGGCCGCCTTAATAGGCATACCCATCGCCGTTCTCAGCGTGCGGTTCCCATCAAGGACTAGTTCAGGCCTGGAACGGCTAACCTTTATTGGCTTCGCTTTGCCAGGCGTTTCAGTAGCTCTTGCTTTTGTTTTCTTCGCGACAGCAATTGCACGTCCGATTTACCAAACCACGTTCTTACTAGTGATTGCTTACGTCGTGCTCTTCCTGCCAGCTGCCGTGGGGGCTATTCAGGTATCTTTACGCCAAGTGAGTCCTCGGATAGAGGAAGCCGCGCGCGGCCTCGGCAAAACCTCCTACCAAGCTTTCCTCTTAGTCACCCTACCACTCCTCAGTAGAGGAGTCGCGGCAGGAGCGGCGTTAGTGTTCCTGCTCTCCATGAAAGAACTACCTGCAACTCTAATTCTCGCGCCTATAGGATTCGAAACCCTGGCTACTTCGGTTTGGAGCGCAGCATCAGAGGCATTCTACGCACGAGCAGCCCTACCTGCGCTGTTACTCGTGATCACGGCTTCTGTCCCTATGGCATTGATTGTCATAAGAGAACGGCGTTAGCTCAACGCATTACGGCTCCACCGTCGACTACCATCGTCTGGCCTGTCATAAAATCACTTTCTGACGACATTAAGAAAATTGCGGCCCCCACTAAGTCCTCTGGGGCTTCCACTCGTGGGATTGAGCGCGCACTGACTCGTCCTTGATAGATGATTTCATCCCGCTCAGGATCACTTGCAGTCAGGCCAGGAGCAATGGAATTTACTGTAATGTTCCAATCTCCAGATTGCTTTGCCAGAACTCGGGTGAAGGCTGTCACTCCTCCTTTTGACGCGACGTAGTGCAGAATACTTCTTCCTGAAAAGACGGTTCCTGAGCTAATATTTACAATTTTCCCGTACATCTGCTGCTTCATTTGGCCTATCACAGCCCTGCAGCAGAGGAAAGGGCCTTTCAGGTTTACGGCCATTACTTTGTCCCACTCATCGACGGGAATTTCCTCAATCAGGCCACTGGTGATTTGTGGTCGCTGGAAAAATGCTGCATTATTTATCAGCCCGTCGACGCGTCCCCAGCGGTCGATCACAGTGGCCGCCATTGCCTTGGCTGATTCTTCACTGGACACATCGACGACCACGGCCAAGGCCTCGCTACCTGCTTCACCAATCTCCGCGGCGACTGATTCTGCGGAAGGTCTGTTTATGTCGGCGACGGCGATTTTCGCACCCTCATTTGCGAGCCCCAATGCGAATGCACGCCCTATGCCTTGCCCTCCGCCAGTCACAATGATTACTCGCCCGTCTAATCTGCCCATTGGATGCCTTCCCGGTAGCTTCAGTTGATCGCTACGCCACCGTCGATAATGATGGTCTGCCCTGTCATGAAGTCGCTATCATCGGACATAAAGAAAACCGCAGCACCTACGAGGTCTTCGGGAACTTCTACCCGTTTGATCGCTCTGTCCGGTACCCGCGCCTGATAGTGTGACGCTGGCATCTCTTCAGTCTCGCTGGCTGTTAGCCCTGGTGCGATGCAATTCACCGTAATTCCTGATGCACCGGTCTCTCTGGCGAGTGTGCGTGTCAATCCAATCACCCCACCTTTTGACGCAACGTAGTTGGAAATGTAAGGAGTGCCTTTGAAGAATGTGCCCGAGGCGATATTGATGATTTTGCCATGCCCTTGTTTTTTCATCTGCGGCAAAACTGCGCGACAGCATAGGAATGGTCCTCGTAAATTCACAGCAATCACGCGGTCCCATTCTTCGATAGGCAAATCCTCAACAGGAGCGTTTACATGCTTCACTCTGATTGCAATTGCGGCATTATTTACGAGGCCATCGATTCGACCAAAGCGGCTAAGGGTTGCTTCCGCCATTGCTTCCGTTTGTGCATGGTCTGAAACATCGACAGTAAAAGCCAAAGACTCCCCGCCTGCGGCAGCCACTTCTGCAGCAGCCCGCACAGCCCCCGCGCTATCAATGTCAGCAATGACAACCTTTGCGCCTTCCTTAACAAATCCATCAATATATGCGCGCCCTATCCCTGCTGCACCGCCAGTAACAATGATTACTCTGCCCTCTAGTCTTCCCACGATTATCGCCCGTATCCTTCTGGTGCCTGCCATTCGTGCAACCATTTTTGAATTTCGCTCAGCGGTAAAACATCTCCGGGTTTGTAATGCATATCAAACAAATTCAATGCATGCGTAGCTTCATGACTATCAAACACGCATTCTTCGGCAATTACCACCTTGAAGCGGGACGCACATGCATCTACCACAGATGCACGTACGCAACCACTAGAGCTTTCCCTCGCGACTATCAGCGTATCTACACCTAATTCATTCAGATGGCCTAGCAAGGAAGTGTTATGGAAGGGGTTTGGGAGTGCCTTTCGCAATAATGTTTCGCCAGCAGTAGGCGCTAATTCGTCGATGATATTGAACATTTCAGGTCCTCGTGCGCGCTTGGCAGACGTGCCCAGGTAACCCGGGCGGCTGCCATTGTTGGCGCTCGCCCACCCGTTAACTCCAGACTCCGAATCAGACAAACCAGTAACGTGAACGACCGGGATACCAACTTCACGTGCGCTGGCAAGTAGTAACTGAATAAACGGTAACGACTCCCAAGCTGCAAGCCCGCAACTACCCGGCCATTCCTTGATTGCGTCCATTAGTGGTAACGGTTTATCGCCAAACACCCAACGATAGAGATCCACCATTAGCAATCCTGGACGCCGTCCAAAACCCTTGGGCTGATGCCCGCTGGCGGCGAGATGCTCATTGTCTTGCTCGGTCAAATATTTATCCCGCACTCGCATCGCCATGGTTTTCCTATCCTGCCCAGCCTCTATGGCCTAGTCGCGGCAGATTATTCCGCATGTTCCAGTCGGTCAAGAGCAGTTACAGGTTTTTTACTTGCGGCATGATTACAGAAGCAAGGTACTCTGGCACTTCGTCGTTGTCGAAATCCATATGCTGAAACTGAACTTCTTGAACGCCCAGTTCTGCCAATGTCCCAAGCTGGTGTACCACCTGGTCAGTAGTTCCGTGAATAATTCCTCGTTCTGCGGCAGCCGCTAGAAGCCCCTTTGCGTCATACTGCCCGCGAGCGACGTGATGTGATGCGATTTCAGCAGCATGTAGCACCGCCTTGTCGTTGGGCCCAACAATACCGAAGGTCATCATGGAACGTTTGATTGTGGATGGGTCACGATTGAACAAGGAGCAATGAGCATCGAGCACAGCCTTTAGGTCCATGTATGTTGCCGCAGGAGTGTTCACACAGTTCCATTCATCCGCAAATTGGGCTGCCACTTTGAGCGTTCGTTGAGGCCCACTGCCCCCCACCAAGAGCCAAGGTCTCCCTTCCGGAGGCTTCGGCAAGAGGTTTGCGTTATTTAGCTCGTAATACTTACCTTTGAAATTTGCCGGCCCAGGAGCCCATAGCGAGCGCACCAATGCAACGGCCTCTACTAACTTGGCTGAACGCTCACCGCGGTCGGGAAAATGAATTCCGTATGCTCTGTGCTCAGGTTCGTTCCAACCCGCGCCCATTCCCAATACGAAACGCCCATTACTCAATAGATCGATTGCAGCCGCCATACGAGCAATTTCCACTGGCGGTCTGAATGTCATGGGAGAAACGAGTGTCCCAAGCCGCATCCCTGTGGTCTCGCGGGCGGCTATGGCCAACGACACATACGTATCCAAGGAGTCTTGTTGCTCCCCAATAAAGTAGTGATCGGACCGAAATAGGCTTGGGAAGTGCAATCGCTCTGCAAGCTGGTAAATATGTATCCAACGCTCCCAGTTGAGTCCGTTTTGCCCTTCGATCATCATTCCGATATCCATGCTTGTTTTTCCTTGACGCTCTGATCATTCTGATTCCAATGCCGGAAGAATAGCTCTATTCCTGACACCGCTCTTTTCCGCCGATATACTGAGGCGCGCGAATGATTCGCGTTGGAGGCACTGTGCACGCAACTGTTCTTAACTTCGCCGTTGATTTCCGGGGTGAAGCCTTCGATACCGCCCAAACCGCCTTTGAGCGTGCTGTTGTTCCCGAGATGCGAAAGCAGAACGGCTATGAAGGTTGTTATGTCCTTCGCACTCCAAAAGGCGGGGGAATGCTCGTCATGCTTTGGGAAGACCGCGATTCAGCGCTTGCAGCTGAACGGTCGGGACCTTTTGCTGAGCAAATGCAGGCTTTGATACCGTTGTTGGGGAAGACTACGGCAGATGCTCAGCGATATGACGTTGCTTTTGCAGACCATCCCTTCGCCCCTGATTAATTCTCTATCTGCGTCGTCTCTGATCCTTTGCGTGTCACCGTGATATGGGCGAAAGTGGATTCACCCAAGGCTCCATGCCAGTGGGTTTCACCCGCAGGGGCGAACACAACATCCCCCACTGATACGACGACTTCCTCCCCTGCTTCTGTCACTACTTTACCCATTCCTTCTGTCACAATCAGGATTTGGTCGCTGTTGTGATGGTGGAATTTATTCCTAACTCCTTTCCCGAATCCGACGATACTTGCGTTGAAATCTGAACTCTCAGGAATCAATGTCTGACGTGTGACTTCATCGCTCGTGAATAAGTCACTACTCACTGCTTCTTTGGGTACTTCGTTCATTTTACGAACCTGCATAGCGCCTCACTCCTTGTTGTCTAGTTCCTGCAATACAGATGGATCGCTTGTGGTTCAATACAAACGACTTACGATCTTCCCCAGTAGGCGCGCTCTCACTAATCTACAAGGAATGTGAGTACTTCTTGATTAAAGCGGTCTGCCTGTTGCTGAGGTAGCATGTGGCCGGTTTTTTCAAACACCACAAGTCTCGCGCCCGGAATGGCGGCAGCAGTTTCTTCCCCCATCGATAGGTTGTTCGTCTCATCCTCTGCACCCCAAAGCACTAAAGTTGGTGCTTTGATGAAAGGCATCCGGCGTAGAGTGTTGTAACGAGCACGGGTCATCGGGTTTGTCATATGTTTCATGACATTCCCGAATGCTTCCCCCTGTTCTGGGTTTTCGGCCTTCTTGATGAATGTGGCAGCCAATGCATCTACATCGACGGTTCCTACTGGAAATCGACGAGCTATTTGATCGGTG
>CALGTL010000089.1 GCA_937901475.1 uncultured Dehalococcoidia bacterium | reverse complement strand
ACAGGGATTACCAACGCAAGTAAAACAATACCTCCAACCACCACCACCAGAGGCCAGCGGTATTTGCCTAGCTGAACTGGCCTACTCATGCGCGTTGAACCAGGAGTCGTTCGATAGTAGCGACCTTGTCCGCGGTTCCATGATTCCAATGCGAGCAGGGTCATTGCAAGAAGGACTAATACCAAGGAAAGAGCGGCAGCGCTAGAGAAATCCAATGCCGACTCAAACTGAATGAAGATAGCAAATGTGAAGGTTTGATACCGCAGCAAAGAGACTGCTCCAAAATCGCTGAGAGTATACAAAGCGACAAGCAGCGCTCCTGCGACGATTCCCGGGCGAATCATTGGAAGAGTCACACGCCACAGCGTTGCCCAAGGACTGTGGCCAAGTCCGCGAGCGGCTTCTTCGGTGGCGGGGTCTAGACGATGCAATGCTGCCCGAACAGGCAGCATTACATAAGGGTAGCTAAGTAAAGAGAGCGTCAACACGGCTCCTGGCAATCCAAATATAGAAGGGAGGCGGTCAACACCGAGTGGTTCAAGTGCCTGTTGAAGGCTTCCGCGCGGCCCAAGAGTCGTAACGACCATGAGTGCGAATACATAGCTTGGGATGACTAGTGGCAATGCACTGAGAACCGTAATCCATCGTCGCAACGGGATATCAGTACGTGCCGTAAGCCATGCGATGGAAACCCCAATGAATACTGATGTAATCGTCACCAGGACAACAAGGAGCATCGACCGCCAAAGAATAGCTCCGGTGGATGCACTGAAGATGAGGCCCCAAGCATCACTACCCGCATTAAGAGTCCGAACCAAAAGGTAAACGAGAGGAAGGATCATTACCACTGCAATAATTGCAGCGGGTGCCCAAATGAACAAAGGAGGCTTCGGGGAAGGTGCCTGTTCGCGTTGTGGAGGGGGTGTTATGGCCTGTTCCAAATTATTGCGTAATGAACATGTATGCTTCGGTGGGCGGTACTTTACATGCACGTTACGCGACCAACCTCCAAGCGTCAACGCTCCTGAAAGACAAGACCTGAGGCCGGTGAGCGACAGTGAGAATCAATAGAAATTTAAGGGATCTCTCTGGCTAACGAGAAATTCCCATTCCATATTCACGGTTGCAGAAAACTTCAACCCATCGCCTCTTTGGCGGTAATTTTAGGTTGCTCGGTCAAGAATGGAATGGCGTATCAAGGGCCCATCTCTAAGCATGCCCTTCATGAATCGATACAAATATTCATGGCGCCCTGGTTGTCGCTACGCCTACCGAAGCTCTGCGGGGAGTAAATTGGGAATGCCGTCGACGATGGGATATATCTCACCGCAGGATTCGCATGTCAGCGCTCCTGCAATGATTTCGTCCTCCTCCTGGAGAGTGATGGCGAGTTGCATGGCGGCATGATCGATAGGGCAGGCAAGGATTTCCATAAGGTCAAGTTGCAAGAGGGGCCTCCGTGAACTTTCAGGTGCGGGTTTTAATTGTTACCTAATTGACGTTCAACTAGCATTCTTAGGGTATCGGAAAGTAAAAAGACGATAGCACCTAACACAATGGTCATGTTGATATGCCCGAGCGCATTGACTGCACGACGAAAAGGCCCTTGCGGGAATTGAGTGCGACGTTTGGACCGGCGCCCTGCCACAAGGAAAAACATCCATGCACTGAGTAAAATTTTCAACCCTAGGGTTGCTCCATAAGGTAGGCTTGCACTTGGCCCCGATAATCGATTGAACATGAGGACGCCACCAGTGATGACGAGAATCCACATAGAAAGCGTCACCAGTTGATTGAACTCAGAACCTGCAAAGCGGGTCACGGGCTCCGGGATGAGCCTGGAACGGATTGCGGGGCGTAGAACAAGCCAATAGAAGATGGAGCCGCCGAGCCAAGCTACGGCAGCCATCGCGTGCAACCAACCTACGATGAGAAAAAAGTAATCCGACATATAACTGTCCAGGATGCTAGGACAACCGCCACTCGCATGCAACGGAGGCTGCAACTGAGGGAAGATTGTTCCTTGGAGGCATCGCTCTTCTCTTTTACAATCTACTAAAAATATTTCTACCGAAATGGAAAGCGGAACATGGCACCAAAAGTAAGTTTCTACTGGTGGATCGGGTGAGGCACTTGCAAGAAAGCGAGAGCGGCGCTCTCGCAAGCTGGAATTGAATTCAGCGAGAGAGATTTCTTTAAACACCGTTTCGATTTGGCGCAGTTGAACGACTTGTTAGGTGCAGCATCCCCACGGACCGTGTTTAATTTCAACTCAGCCACATTCAAAAAAAGCGGGCTGGATGAAGCCGTTCTATGTGACGAAGAACTGGCGGCATTGCTAGTCAGCGAACCTCGCTTCTTTAAACGACCGTTGGTTGTCATCGACGGGCGTTTGCAGGCAGGCGTTAATGCAAAAGTACTGGGCGCAGAGCTGGGGTTCGAACTAGAGAACTGAGGTAACGTAGTGCCAATTCGAATACTGCCTCCAGGAGTCGCTGCAGGCATCGCCGCCGGTGAAATCATCGAACGACCTGCTTCTGTCGTTAAAGAATTGATCGAGAATTCCCTAGACGCCGACGCAACTGTAGTAAGCGTAGAAATTCAGCAAGGCGGGCTTCAGAGCATTCGCGTTACGGATAATGGGGCAGGTATTCCTGAGGATGAATTACTCCTTGCTTTTGAGCGCCACGCGACTAGTAAATTGATTTCATTGGAAGGTCTATCCCAAATCACAACTTTAGGTTTTCGGGGCGAAGCGCTCGCGAGCATCGCGGCGGCGGCACATGTCAGGATGACTACGAGAACAGCAAGCGCACAAGCTGCATCTGTCGTTGAAGCCCACGAAGCAGGCATCAAGCTCCAGAAGCGCCAGGCAACGGCGCATGGTTCCACAGTCATGGTGGAGGCGTTGTTCTCGACGATACCAGCTCGGCTTAAGTTCATGCGCTCTTCAGGGGCCGAGTCGGCACGAATACGTCAAGTGATTGAGCACATGGCCATGGCTAACCCAAGCGTCCGATTTACGCTAAAGAGTGAGCAACGGGTAATTATCCAAACTTCAGGAAACGGTGACGTCCGTGACGTGCTAGGACATGTCTTTGGAAGCATAGCTGCTTCGGAAATGCTGGAGGTTACAGCCTCCCCTCGGGCGCAATTTTCAGTGCTCGGAATGATTGGCCAGCCTAGCCAAAACCGCCCGAATCGAACGGGCATTAGCCTCTTTGTGAACGGCAGATGGGTCCAAAGCCTTACGCTAAGTACTGCCGTTCGCGAAGCCTATCGAGGCTTGCTGATGGAAGGTCGCTACCCAATGGCAGCGTTGTTCATCACTGTACCTCCGGAGGTTGTGGACGTGAACGTTCACCCCAATAAACGGGAAGTGCGGTTCACCAACGATGGCGATATATTTTCCAGCGTTGAACGCTCGATTCGCGAAGTCCTGATTAGGGCCCATCCTCAAGTCCAGGCAAGAGGGCTGTTCGTCACTGCTGCTGAGGACTCGCGTTCAATGCCAGCCGCTGCCAGAGCCTTTGATTTCACTGTATCCGCTACTTCAAATCCAACTGAACCCCTTCCGGAACCAAATCAGACAAGCGGCGATACTTCGTTGGTGAAACTTGGGCCCGATGGCGCTCCGGAAACGCTCCTGCATCAACCCGTTTGGGATACCAATGAACTTCGTGTTTTGGGGCAGATTGCCAAGACCTATATCGTGGCTGAAGGACAAGAGGCGATGCATTTGATTGATCAGCATTCGGCGCACGAATCAGTTTTGTATTACAGATTGCTGCGACAATGGGAAAACATGCTCCCCGATGTGCAACCAATGCTGGACCCCCTTCCCATACAATTAACGCCTGAACAGATGGAGACGATGGTCTTGGCGCAAGATACGCTTGCGCGTTATGGGTTAGCGCTTGAGGCTTTCGGCGATTCGAATTACCTACTTCGCTCAGTGCCTTCAATGGCGCGAAGAATTGACGGAGCACGTTTAGTCCAAGATGTGCTTGACGTGGTCCGTGGCGCAGGCATAAGTAGGGCAGGAGCGCACCAGGTGATTGCGGCATCGCTCGCCTGCCACAGTGCCGTGCGAGCAGGGCAAGCTCTTGACCAGCAAGAAATGGAAGCGCTCAGCAAAGCATTGATAACCGAAAGTAATCCACAGCACTGCCCCCATGGACGCCCCACAATCATTCAAGTGACCACCCACATGCTTGAGCGTGAATTTGGGAGGGTTTAATACAGATGCCACTCGAGGTGACAATTGCTACAGCGAACCCCGCGAAAGCCGCTCACCTCAGGGACCTTTGCGAAGGCCTTGACGTGCGGTTTTCCAATTCATCCAAGCAACAATTACGGACGGAGGAAAATGCCTCAACGCATTTAGGTAACGCTATCGCAAAAGCAGTTGCCTGCTCACGATATGCCGAAGGAGCAGCGTTGGCTTCTGACGGGGGGCTGGTTATACCTTGTCTAGGTGATTTGTGGGAGAGCACGTTAACCCATCGCGCGACAGGGGGAAATATCACTGACTCTGAGCGAGCAAGGCGACTCCTTGCCCGAATGAGACATCTCCTGCTGCAGCAACGCAACGCTTACTGGGCGGAAGCCATAGCAATTGCCCGCGACGGGATCTTGGTATGCGCATGGGAGACTGATGGAATGCAAGGTCAAATAGGCAATGCCTTCAGGGCAGACCCCTATGGCGCTAATGGGTTTTGGGCAGATGGGTTGTGGGAAACATATTCCGGTAAAAAACGTTGGGAGCTTTCAACGATGGAGCGTGCATCGCTTTCCGATCCCTGGGTTCAACTGTTTCCCGTTGTCAATGGATTCCTAGCCAGAATGATCTAATGGGCTAAGGTAGGTGCAGCATTCCGCTTGCGCGGACCACAAGGCCGTCCCGCACTAAGCCGTCAATGATTAGTTCTAAGTCTGTTCCAAGAGCATGCTTGAATAATATGTCAATATTCATATAGGCGAGGCCTTCGGAAGGTGCCTGACGCAACGTTTCGACAATTCGTCCTCGGTAATAACGCGTTGACCCAGCAAACTTGGCCTGTCTAGGCGCGTTCGGGACTGATGACTTTGCAATCGCTGGGTCTCCTCCACCTTGGAGAAATGGAGCGGCCGTGCAGTTTTCGTGAAGAGGGCATCGCATACAACGTGGCGATAATGCAGTGCAAAGCGTGGCCCCGATATCCATGAGAGCTTGGTTCCAAAGTGAGGCGCTTTTATCAGGGAGGAATTGCGTACCTAAGGGCTCAATTTCCGCCCGAGAAGGAGCGTCAATGCCGTGCACGAGGCGGCTGAGTACTCGATAAATATTAGTGTCGAACACGGGCACTTGTTCCTCGTAAGCGAAGCAAGCGACAGCTGCCGCGGTATAACGACCAACTCCAGGGAGCGTCAGAAGAGTTTCGATCTCGCGAGGTATGACCCCGGCATAATCAGCAACAACTATCCTGGCGAGCCGGTGAAGCCGCACTGCGCGATTGTTGAAACCCATGCCTGACCACAGGTTAATCACATCCCCAGGAGATGCTGAGGCCAGGGCATGTATCGAAGGGAATTGCATCATGAATTCCAGGAACTTGGGGATGGCACGGTTAACTTGCGTCTGTTGGAGCATGATTTCGGATACGAGAACGGCGTACGCGTCGCCAAGGTACGGACGGCTGCGCCATGGTAATTCACGAGCATTAATTGCATACCACTCGAGGACAATCCGGTTGATTTTCCGTATATCCAACATATTCCTACAGGGCAAGCATAGCGTCGAGAATACCCCGCATTCGCTCCGGAGTGACAGGGCCTGTCAATTTCCGAACAATGTTTCCGCTTCCGTCGAGGAAAAATTTCTCAGGCACGCCACGTACCCCATAAAGGACGGCGGTCATTCCCTGTTCATCGATGATGTTTGGATAAGAAATTCCATAGCGGTCGACATGCCGAAGAATATCGCTGGATTGATCCCAGATCGCGATTCCTAGAAACTCAACAGAGGAGTCAGCGTATTCTTCATAAAGTGTAGCGAGGTTCGCGGCCTCGGCTCGGCATGCGACACACCATGATGACCAGAAGTCCACCATGACAATTTTGCCATTCATTGTCGCATTTTCAATAAGGCTGCCATCTATGACGTTGACCCCACTGAATTCGGGCGCAGGCCTATTGGTCACCATCTGCTCCCCCGAGTCGCTGTATTCCAACAATCCCCCAGGATTACCTCCTGTGCGAAGTTGCCCCCACGCCAATAACGCAAGGAGAGCGATCAGTGGGGACATACTGAGTAGGAATAGGCTTGCCTTGCGGAGGGTCCACCCGCTCATCGAGGAATTATTATCGTTTGAAGGCATCATGCTATTCATCGCCACCAATACTTCAACAAAATAGAAAAAGGCCCGCACTTGCGGGCCCCTGTTCTGTGGGACAAATGATGTTAAGCGGCGCCAGAAAGCTCGTGGGCAATGATGGACGCTTCGCCTAGAGTCGGAACTGTCTGTTTTTCGCTACCGCAGACTATTTCGTACACGGTAGTGTCAACTCCGGAAGTCGCGGTCGTGCTAGAACCCTCTGAAATTTCATAGACCTCAGCATTACCTTTAGGACCCTCGATGGTTGTGATCAAGCTGCGTTCTGCCATTTCTGAATCTCCTGTGTAATGGAAGGGTTGAGCCCTCAATACCAATGGGCGCCCGGCGGTCGTTTTGTGAACGCCAGGCGCCTTCTTGAATGAACTGCTTGCTAGGAGGTTTATACCTTCAGCAGAGGGAAAACTTTTCGCGCAGTGTCTTCGAAGATGTTTTTCTTGTCTTGATCACTGAGCCATTCAATGGAATTGATCACGGGCGCGAGATCGTCGAGCTGGTGACCATCGGCGGGGTCAGTGGCGGAACCCGAGCCGGGGTTCTCGGTACCGAACATGGTCCGGTCCGTTCCCACGAGCTTGAAGAGAAGCTCCAAAGACTCTTTGTTGTACAACACTGCGTCATAGTAGAGCTGCTTGAGCGCTGTGTCGAAGTCGGAAAGATTTGGGTCACCCTTCATTTGGTTGAAGCGAGCGGCCCTCCAGCGACCAATCTGGTAAGGAACAGAACCTCCGCCGTGGGCGACGATGATACGAAGGTCCGGGAAGTCTTTGAAGACCTTGGAATCACGTTTGATGAGGTTCAAAACCACTTGGCTTTCAGTGGTGATGAAATGGGCGCTGTAGGACTCACGTGGATCCATGCAGGCCGCCGAGTGAATCATTGCAGGCACATTGAGCTTTACCATAGCCTCGTAGAGAGGGTACCAGTATTCGTTGTCCAAACTTGGAGTGGCCTCTCCACCTTCACCTGGATCAGGGTTAATCATGGCTCCTACGAAGCCAAGTTCCTTGACCGTGCGTTCGAGCTCCGGCACGACATGTGAGGAGTCTTTCTCACCCGAAATGTGGGGAAGGCCGCAAATGCCAACATATCGGTCGGGGTGCGCCTTCACGACACGGGCGTTGATGTCGTTGCTAACTTCATGCCACCAATGCACGATGCTCGCGGGCTTTTCTGAGTGCATCAGCTGGAATGGGCGAGGGGAGAGAAACTGCACGTCTGTCCCAACAGTGTCCATAATCTTAAGACCACGTTGAGTCTGCTCTTCCAAACGTTCGTCGGAAACACCGGGGTTTCCTTTGCCATGGTAGCCACGGCTCGAAAGTAACATGGATTTGTATGCATACAACTCGGGCGGCGCGTTAGTGTGCGCGTGCATGTCTAGGATTGTCTGCCCGTTAATCATTGGATCCTCCTACTACTTTTCTCGCGCAGTTGCGCGCTATGAGTTTGGCGCAACATGCCTAGCCCCACCGGGTACATACGTTCCCGTTACTCTTTACAGAGCGAGGCCGTGCTGCCCGAACCGTCTATTTGCGAGTTGCTACAACGGGAGGATATCCCATAATCCAGCTTCAGGCGCATCTCGACGGACTCGTACTGAGATTTCTTACATGTGATTTAGCCCTATGTCAAGAGCGATCAAGGTGCAGCGGATACCTGGAGGGCTGGGAATATAAGAGCGTTAATAGTAAGCTACGCGTAGCGTTTTTACGCTTTAGTGCACTATTCAAGCCTCCGTTTTAATGCGGGGCTTTCTCTGATAGATTCTCCACAAGGAGTCAACCATGGCCAAGATAGTTCTGGGAATTGCGACATCCCACAGCCCAATGCTCGCTTTGAATGCCGACCAATGGCGTCGTTACGCTACTGGCGATCTTCAGCACACGGGGCTCGTTTACCCGCCCGCCGGGATTTCGATGACCTATGAGGAAGGACTTGCATTTGTTCCTGATGAAATTCGCAACCGCGACATTTCAGATGAAGTATTTGAGAAGCAAGTAGCTCAATGCCAGCATGGTATCGCTGAGCTGGCGAAAACCATTGAAGAGGTTAATCCTGACGTTACAGTCATCATAAGCGACGATCAAGATGAATGGTTTTATGAAGACAACATGCCCACGTTTTCCATTTTCTGGGGAGATTCGGTGCCTATCATCCCTCGCCCAGATGGTGACTCGCTCCGTGATGCTGACGTAACCAGCGCGATTACTAAAGGCTACGGAGACGTGGCTATGGACGTCCCTGTCCAAAAAGACTTGGGACGCCATCTGATTGACCACATGATTCAGAATGATTTTGATGTAGCCCATTTCACGTACGTGAAGGAAAGCTACGGGGGCAAGGTTGGTCGGCGATATATGCGTGAGGACGGAGAATTAGACCTAGTTCGTGAGACTCCTCCGAAGAACCAAGGATTGCCCCATGGCTACGCATTCGTGGTTAAAAGATTGTTCAACAATCAACCTCGGACCATTCTGCCGATTTTCGAAAACACCTGTTACCCACCCAACCAGCCAACGGTACGTCGTTCCTATAAATTCGGCGAGGAAATTCGCAAAGCAATCGAATCATGGGACTCTGATTTAAGGGTCGCGGTTGTCGCTTCCGGTGGCATGAGTCATTTCGTTGTCGATGAAGAGATGGACTGGATGGTATTGGATGGGCTGAAGAACAAAGACGCAGAAGCATTACAGAGTATTCCTCGTGAACGCTTGTACTCGGCTGCATCTGAAACCCAGAACTGGATTGCTCTTGGTGGTGTCCTTCATGACACCGATCTCAATATGGAATTGGTTGAGTACGTGCCGGTATACCGCACCCCTGCAGCGACAGGTGGCGGCTGGGCTTTCGCCCGCTGGCAGTAGCTTCGGGTATATAGGGTATAAATAACGGGGGCGATGCATTGCAACGCCCCCGTTATTTATACCCTAATCTACGGTATCTGGCGCTGTTAATCGTACAAGCATAAAGGTGCATAAAAATGAAAATAGGACTAGGGCTTCCGACGACGTTTCCATCAGATCAAGGACATCTCGTCATGGAGTGGGCTAGGCGGGCTGACTCCGCAGGATTTTCAAGCCTCTCACTCTTAGACCGCGTGGTGTATGACAATTTCGACCCGCTAATTACTTTAGCGGCGGCAGCCGCCGTTACGGAACGTATCCGGTTGATGACTGCGATTCTTATCGTGCCGCTCCATAGTGCAGGCATACTTGCAAAGGAAGTTGCAAGCCTAGACGCCATTTCTAATGGACGGTTGACTCTAGGCGTAGCTGTCGGCAATCGCAAAGACGATTTCCTCGTGGCAGGGACCACTCATAGCGACCGGGGCCGACGGTTCGATGATCAATTGATTCAAATGAAGCGCATTTGGGCAGGCGAGAGCGCCGAGGATGGGGTAGGTCCCGTGGGGCCAACTCCCGTGCAAGTTGAAGGCCCTCCGCTAATTTTCGGAGGGCGAAGTGAGAGGGCGCTTATGCGAATTGCACAATGGGGGGCTGGGTACGTAACGGGATCAGTCTTTGACGTCCCAGGAGCACGCGCTACATTCGATATTGTAGAGCGCGTATGGCGTGATGCTGGTAGGGAAGGGGAGCCGCTGTTCATCGGGTCTTTGACTTGCGCAATTGGGAAGGCTGAAGCAGAAGCGACTGCGGAAGCAAGTCAGCATTATTACTCATACCAAGGCGGGCGGCCCGCAAATGCTCCAGGACAACCAGGGAGCGCGACTGGAGCTGATTCCCTCAAAACACCTTCTACGGCGACGGCCATTCGAGAAAAACTGAAAGAATGCGAAGCCGTTGGAATGAGCGAGGTTTTCCTCCGACCTGCTGGCGTGACCAACCCTGAGCAAGTAGATCGTTTGGCAGAAGCTGTTCTATGAGGTTTTTTATTTAGGATAGCGCTTTCGTAAAAAAAACTTACAGAATCTCTTTTATGAGAGGCAAGTATTGCTCAGTGACTGATTGAGCCAATCATTTCATCGACAGTTACAAAACAAGTCTCTTTGTGGGAGCCAATACAGCCGCTGGGTTATCACGCCATACTTCGGGCTGCACATCAATGTAAAGTTCTACTTCATTCCCATCTGGGTCACGGATATAGAGGCTATGCGTTACGCCATGATCGGAAGTCCCCACAATCGGAACGTGCGCTTTTTTAATCTCTTCGATCGCAGCAAGAAGTTCCGCGTCTGTAGTACCGACCTTGAGACCGAAGTGATACATCCCAACACGGCAGCCTTGGGGTATTGGGATGGCATCTTCCCCTACCTCCAGTAACAGAAGCTCATGGTGGGTACGCCCTGCAGTAAACATTGCGGCATGCTGTCGATCACTGATTATTTCATTCCATCCAAGGACATTACCGTAGAAATAGCGCGATGCTTTTAAATTGCGCACATACAGCACAACATGACCTAGTTCTTTGATTTCCATTGCATTCTCCAAAATAAGCAAGGGCCCGGCAATTGTGCCGGGCCCTTGCTGAAACCGTACGTTTGGATGGCTAGTGCTTTTTGCCGTCGCTAGCCCATACCTGT
>CALGTL010000088.1 GCA_937901475.1 uncultured Dehalococcoidia bacterium | reverse complement strand
TATTCGACTGCCATCATCATGGTGGGGCCACTAATCGGACCTGCGCTCGCAGGTGGGTTGAATGATTACTTCGGTGGGTATACGGAGGCGTTCGCTCTTCTGGGAATAATGACAGCCGTTAGTACGCTATTCTTCCTACTTGCCCGTAAGCCCCCATTGCCAAAGCATGCACACGTGGTTCACGTTGAGAACCAGCAATCATGAAGCTCTTCAATCATCTGTGGAATGGCTTTCGATGGTTCGCCCCCATTCATCGCTGGACAACCGCTGCCACACTCATGTTCTTCGCCGGCACCCTGCTCTGGGTGGTGGCATTAGGCTTCGGCCTCACCAATATAGCTCGAGCCCCCGGTGAAGTCGTCATTCTCATGTATCAAGCTGCACAGGACGGCCAATCCCGCGAAGTCCGAAAATACCTCAGCGATGACGCCAAGGAGCATTTTGACCGGCTCTCACCGGACGCAGAATCAGCGCTGCTGAATCAGCTTAGCCGCGACTCCAGTACCAAGTTACTCACAGCCCTAGGAGTCCGCAACTACGGACGAAACGCCGTCACGGGCCTCATCCAGGAAATGACCAGCGGTCAATCTGATTTACGGATAGAGATCCTTGTGCGTCAAGGCCGTTTTTGGAGAGTGGAATGGCCAATTGGTGTTGCTAGTTGGGTCGAGTCTGTCAAACGCTTCGACCCCGACTATCAGCCCATAAGTTCCCACTGGGAGTGATTTTCATTCACGCCTTCCTCTTCTCCTCAACCTACTAGCACTATCAAGTCTAGTCCGGGTTAGTCGACCAGCCTGACGCGGACAGATCTACGGTAACTCCATCTGGTCCTGTGAATTTATATTCTACGTTCAGGCTACCCACTCCACCCATCGCAGCGTTGACTTGCTGTTCGAGATGAGGGGTAGCCCCTGCTTCAATAATCTGTGATTGCGCACTCACCATGTCATCGACAGAAAAACCCAAGTGGTGGATGCCTGCGTGACGGGGAGCTCCCTCAGTCATAGCCACCTCGTCGGTTTGGTATTTGAGAATCGCCAAATTGATGTAACCATCGCTGAGGTAGTAGCCTTCTGCGAGTGGTGACTCAATTTTCCCAACCTCGAACAACCCTAGTCCATCTTTATAGAATTTCGCAGTGCCCTCGGGGTCTTGCGTGGCAATGGCGATGTGGCTAATCCGTTGCATTGAATGCTCCTTCAACTAATCTCTCGGGCGTATCCGAACCATACCATGACGAACTCAGCCAAAGAAAAGCGGGAGCCCAAGGGCTCCCGCTTTTCTTTGGGGCTAATTTGCATAGGCTCTACCAGGTGGCTTTCATCACTTCTTTAGCTTTCGGGTCTTGCAACCAGTCAGCGTTCTTCTCCAGCAAGAGATCTCCGGCACGAACATGGAACACGTTGCCATTGGCCGCCGCGAACGGCTCTTTACCGTCTCGTAGTTCATTGGCTTCTCTTAACAGCCGACGACGTGATTTGATAATTCCAACGTCAGTGGTCCCCAAGTGTTCGTTCATGCGAGGGGTAACCACTCCCATGCTCTCCTGAACGGAGTAATCCTCGTCTGCTAGGACTGAGATTCCAGTGAAGTTAATCTTCTTCTGCATCTCCCGGTCTATCAGGTAGTGGTTGGCTTCATTGCGCAAGGGGTAGTGTTCCGGCCCAGGAGTTACCTCGGAATGAATGCCGTAGCCCCTACCCCAGAGTTGACGATCTGAGCGCGGAATCGGTCGGTCCAAGTTCCAAACGAAACTCCACCGTGCCGTCACTCCGTTGGAGATGGGAACAAACGCATGAAAGAACTTCTGTCGTGCGCCAGAAGGCGGCATTGTGTAGAAAGGAAGCAGGAACAGGTTGTAGCGCCAGTAATGATTTTCTTCACCTGTTTCACGACGAGCCCCCGTGGCCACCCCATAGTCAGTGTCTTCCGCGAAGAACTTGGGGTGCTGATCACGGGCATGGTACATGTCTCGGAGATTACCAGTACGCTTCCCCTGCTCCAGCCAGCTCTCCGTACGCCAGTAAGCGTCCAACGATGCGTGTAGGAAATTCGAGTGCGCCGAATCGATCCCCCCTTCAATCGCCTGAGCGTAGTTGCATTCCTGGCGATTCCAAGAGATGTACTGCTGCTCCTCCGGAACATTGAAGAATTCGAACTCAGGGAACTCCTGCTTAAACTCGGGGGGGCCCATGTAAGCCCATAGCGCGCCACCACGCTCAACCACTGGGTACGAGACAATCTTCACCTTGTCTTTGAAATTACTTGCCTCGTCTTCAGTCGGCATGTCGACGCATTGGCCTGTTACGTCATATTTCCAGCCGTGGTAAGAGCAGCGGAGGCCATTTTCTTCATTTCGGCCGTAGAACAATGATGCATTACGGTGTGCGCAACCGCGTTGCACAAGCCCGACTTTCCCTGAAGTGTCACGAAACGCCAGGAGCGTCTCACCCATAAGTGTGATATTCACAGGTTCCCCATCAGAATCTGGGATGTCGCTGGACAACAAGAAAGGCATCCAGAAGCGACGGATGTAGTCACCCATCGGGCTCCCTCGGTCTATGACAGCTAGAGTTTCGTTCTCTTTGATACTGAGCATTACATCCTCCTGGGGTTTCGTTGGCCTAGGCCTTTTTGTGCCTTACTAGGCTTCTGTATCCACTTTAATAGCGGACTATATCTTATTTCGTCGTAATCGCGCCGAGGGGTTGCTCGACCAAAGTTGCCAGAACCTGTCGCTCGGTTCCGTCAGGTAGGGGTGTTTCTCTGACTCGTAAGTAATCTGCAGTTTGTTGTTGGGGCTTTAAATGGCCCCTACTGCGTCCTTACTATTCTCAATGCCCTTGATATTCATCTCTAACTGATTCATGTACAAAATTGTTATCGCGCCTCCCCACTCAATTTTTACACTGTTTGACCCAACCTGGCTCGCCCTAACTCTCGCTTAAGTCTTCGGCAACACCAGTGGTCGAAGCACAATGCGTGCATCAAGTGGATTGCGGGCCTGCGCTGCTTCGACGTACCGCTCGACGTCCTCTGCAAGCAGAAAGCCTTGCCCTGCCAATTCCTGAGCGGCCGCTCGCACCGCATCAACATAGCCTACATGCGACCCATAGCGCTCTTCAATTGAGGAGCGCGGATCCCCGCTCGCTTCACGTTCTGTCTGTGTGCGTGCGAATGGTACGAAGCTGCCCATCAGTGACGATAAGTCACTGCCGCCGAATTCAACCCTGCGGACATTCCAACCCGTATGTGTGCCCACAGGTGCCATTATTTCAGGAGAACGTAGTCCACCAAGGTCATTGCCGTCGGCATCGACCAGCGGAAGCTGCACCTGGTACTCCTTACCCTGGACCGGTTTGGGCGGGTGCTCAGTCACCAAGCCATGATCGAAGTCAGGGCCGTGGTCGTAAAGCGGCAGCAGGCTCGGATTCGCAGGCACGTTGACCCCAGGCACCTTTGGCAAGGCTGCAATTGCCTGCTCAGGCGAAACCAGCGTACCGTTGGAACGACGCGGCACGATACTCTCTGCTGGTGCTGAGTCTTCTGTCACCCAGCGATTCATAGCTGCCAGCGCCGCGCGCATCAGCGGGCCATTTGACATCAAATTCTGTGCCTGCTCTCCAATATCATCAGGAGCTGGATTTGCTCCCATGTGCTGGGCGCTAGCCAGGAAGTACGCGCGAACGGTACCAGGGAAGGCTATATCTTCCCCGGTACGCGGGTCAGTGTGACCCAATGATGCATGTCTATTCCAATACTCGGTGTTGGTATGGGTGTGCATTACCAACGGGTCGGATTCAGGCCGCTTCAGAACCGAATCCAACTCATCCGAAAACGCATCGGGGACTGCCGAGTAGGCGAACGGGTATCGCTCTGAAGGCCATTGGTGCTCCTCGTGCTGTCGCGGGTAACGCCCCACCTGTGCGAAACGGGCGTTTGCAAACAGTCGACCTCCTCCTGAAACGTGCGTGTAGGCCGCATCAAACACGCGTGTACCTCCGGCATCCACGTTATAACCGTCATACACGAATTGTCGTACTACGCGAGCACTCAGCGACTGACCATAGAAATACGCTCGGCTCACCGCACCTCCTAACGGGTTGCCGTTAGATGTATCTGTGCGCAAGAAAGCTACCAAGTCGCGTATACCAACGATACCTAGCCCCATGACGCGAGAGCCCTCGGCTTCATAGATCAATTCATAAATCCAACCTGGCTTGAAGCCGCCCCTGATATGACAATCTCCTGCTGACGGTCGTATCGTCACGCAGCTGTCGGCCTCAAGTGTCGCCACGGCAAATGCCCAGTCACTGGAGGACAACGGTTGACGTTCATCCTGCTCCAGGCGGCGTACAGTCATTGTTGCATGGGTCGTATCGAGATCTAGCGTGTCATAGTTACGGATACTTGGCGCGCCACTCAGTGGCATAAACAGCACTCCATCCCGATCCGCGATGAATTCCTGACGCACCAAACCGCGAAGCCGCTTTCCTCCCTGCAGTGCCTCGGGAAGGTCACACCCCAGCAATTCAAATCCAGGAAGCAAGTCACCCTGCCAACCGGAGCATACCAGCGTGTAGCCCTCACGCAGCAGATAGCCGTTCCCCGCAGACTCCAGTGTCAATGGATCGTTACTTGGCGGGCTATCGTTGAACGCCCGCATCGCAGTCATATTGCCGCGGTTGTTCACGTCGTATAGCAGTGTCCCGTTACCCTGAGCCAGGTTCACCGGCTTCAAAATGTCTAGATCAGCCGTGAACTCCACCAATCCTTCGTCATTGACCCCTGCGAGGCTCAGGTCGACTACATTCGAATTCACCACATCGGACGGATCCAGCGCGAAGTGTGCCATACCTACCAAGCGTTCATATGCGCCAGCACGGCCGAACGCATGCTTTTCAGCAAAGCTAATCTGTCTGTCGATTTGCACTCGAACCTTGGTAGCCACGTTACACTCCTCCACTCCATTGCTGCGGCTCGCCACGATACCGTACACCAACCCTAAGCGCCACGTACCCATCGATTACAAGTCGCCCCGCACTCGGAGTGATATTTCGCATGCCTAGCTTCTATCCTCACAGGCTTACGATTAGACGATTTTAAACATGATTGCCCCCTAGCACTTCAAAGTTGAGTAACTAGGTGCGCCTATTCGAATCCTCTATTACGAGCCAGTAGAGCCTTGAGTGTTAATCAGTCATTGTTCAGATTCACTTAGAGCGGGGGTCCCAGCGACGGAATGCGCCACCCGCCAGTACCAAGCCAGCTGCGATACCTAAGGGCATGGTTAGTAGGAAGATAACCGCTGATTGGTCATCGACCTCCTTGCCTCCCGCGAATACCAGGAACCAGCCTGACGCAAAGCCTAGAGTGATGCCGCTGCTCATTCCTGCGATTGCCCACCAAAGAAAAGCTCGCCACCGCCAGCCAATCAACAGCAGCACCGCGAATAAGCTAAGCACAGCTACAGCTACAGCACGGCGCCCCGAAACCAGTAGCAACGCGGGGAAAACTACGCCAAAGCCCCAGGTCAGTAGCGATACCAGCACCTTCAATAGTCTGTCCATTACTGCCATATCCCACCTCTGCGATCCCTGGGTCATTCACCACGATTTACACGCCAACAGCCTGCCCACGCGCGCCACTGCAAGCTACATAGGGCTATTTTCCCTAAGAGCTCTGCGTATCAGCGCTTGCGCCGTTTCTACGCATTAGCAATGGGAACAGCGAAGCCATCAGCAAGACGCCAAGCCCATTCATGCTCGCAACGTACACGAAGAGCGAGCTGAAGCCGAATGCCGCGATAATCACCCCCACCATCAGAGGAGCGAATCCTTGGAATATCATGTTCACTCCATACATCGTCCCCATCATTGTTCCTTCAAGTCGCCGCCCGTCGGCTAAATCTAGCGCCCACGCTTGGATAAGCGAATTCACGCCAAACATGAAAGCGCCAAGCGCTGCGATGAGGACGGAGAGCATGACGCCCGTACCAAAAACGGCCAGAAGGCTAGCGATTATCGCTTTACCGCCGAGAACAATCAGGATTACCGGCACGCGTCCTTTGCGGTCAGAGATCCAACCGAAGAGTGGTCCGGTCGCTATCCCCATCCCGGTAAGCAACGCCACGTGTACCCCAACGGCGAAAATGCTCATCCCCTGGTCCTCAGACAAATAGAGTGGCACCCAAAGCAGCAATCCTCCCTGTCCGAATCCAGCAACTGCTTTGACAATCAATAGCAACGAGAGGACGTTTCCGCTCTGCCTTAGAACACCTTTGAGTGCAGTGAGTTGCTCCTTTAGGGAGCGAGGGGCCTCGCCTTTCTGTTTCCGGGCTCCTAGCTGTTGGAACATTTCCGCTTTACGAAGCACTGCCCAGAGGAAAATTACAACCACCAAGGCCATGGGAAAGGCCAGCATGTAGATCTGCTGCCACGTGATGTAGGCAAGCAATGCGCCAGCCGCGAGCGGACCGATAGTGTCGCCTACGCTTCCTGCTGACCTGTCGACAGAAATGATGAATCCGCGCCTCTGCGGGTAAATTTGCGAAAGCAGACTACGTGCCGCAGGGTGCCAGATCGACCCTGCTCCTGCCGTGAACGCCAACGCTACCAAGATCAGAATGTAAGTCGGAGCGAGCCCAACTAGTAGGTAGCCCAGACCCATAGTGCCCATGCTGAGATAAAGGATGGCAAGGCGCCGGTGTTGGAAGCGGTCGATGAGCACGCCCCCGAGAGTTGATGCGGTGCCACTGCCAAGGGAGCGGACCGTTCCAACGAGGCCCGCCGAGACCGGGTTCAACCCAAGCGTCGAATACATTGCGGTCAACAACACAAAGAAACCGTGACCATACATGTGCTGCAGCACATGGCTACCGATTACGCCCCCTGAAGCGACGTGATCTTTAGTCGTCGGAGTCGATCGGATTTCCGGAACCTCAAGCATGCTTTACTCCATTCAACAACACAGCCACCTCTGCCATCGTGCCTGAAGTGTATGCAGGCAGCACTCCTTGTCAAATCAAAAGAAACACCCTCCCCTAGAGGCAGAGGCCGTCACAGAGCAGGGACCCAAGGGCGTCAGGACTGTGGTGATATAGCAAGAAGGGCTCGGCGTTGTCGTAGAGATCGAGGAACAAAAAGAAACCCTAAAGCCTAAACGCTTTAGGGTTTCCATAAATAGCGAATGTTCAATGCTTATTAGCATTCGAATCCCGGGGGGGTCTGGGGCTCCATTGCCTGCGAGAGGCAAAAAACTAGAGGTGAATCATTCGCCCCACTGGACGAACATGGGCATAACGACGTGAATATAATTATCAGAGTCAACGGGCTTGATAACACCAGGGCTAGATGACGTAGTCATTTCCATTGCCACTTTGTCCTTACCGAGCACAGCGAGAACATCTGAGAGGTAGCGACTATTGAACGCTATTTTCCCCTCTTCCCCTTCGACTTCCGCCTCTATTTCGCCGGTATTATCACCTAGCTCTTCAGCGCGCGAAGAAATCGTGACAGTCCCTGCCCCATTGGTACCAGGCGACATTTGAATGCGGATGATGCCGCTGCCATCTTTAGCAAAAATTGACGCTGTACGCGTTGCTCTCTGGAGCTCGCCTAGGTCAACAATCACTCGGGTCGTATGGTTTTGAGGAACTAGTTGACTATAGTTAGGGAAGGTGCCCTGAATCAACTGTGACACGATTTCAACATTTTTTAAACGAAACAGAATTTGACTACGCTGTGGTGTCACCAAAATATCGATAGGCTCGTCGCCCTCAATTAACCGCTCCACTTCTTGGAGTGTGCGGGCAGGCACAATCATCGAAAGTTTCTCTGGTACCGCGTCCAGCACCTCTGCCTTGTGCACGGCCAAACGAAATCCATCTGCAGCAGCAAGTGTCAAGCTCGTGCCTTCAAGCTCTACATTCACACCCGTAAGTACAGGGCGGGAATCCTCGACCGCAGCGGCCAGCACAACTTGGTGTATGGCCTCACGTATCAGCTTCGGGTCTACTCGAGTCGCTATGCCGTCCTCAACCGAAGGTATCGGCGGGAATTCTGCAGCATCGGCACCGTTGATGGTGGCATCAACTCTATCGCCCTTCAGCTCAATACCTTTGCCAGGGCTCGTTGTAGTCACGGAGATGGTCTGCTTACTCAGCGAATTGACGAAGTCGGTAAGCAAGCGAGCCGGCACCGTAATCGCGCCTTCCTCTTGAATCTCCGCCCCTACCCATGTACTTATGGCTATTTCAAGATTTGTTGCCGACATTTTCAGTCGACCCCCATCAGTACTCATTAAGACGTGCTGGGTGATAGGCAGCGTAGTCCGCGTAGCCACAGCACGCTGCACTACACCAAGGCCGTGACTAAGATTCTCTTGAAGGCAGTTAAGCTGCATTGCCCAACCTCAACATATTGTGGTTATTCGCTAAAGTTCGGGGAGTATAGGCTGCAGGCGCATGGCCGGTCAACGAGTTGTTCGAAGTTGAAATTCTCGCCTATACCGTGCTATTCACGCACAAAACAAACCGGAAAATTCGAACCTAGGGGAAATGACCCAATATGGCGCTTTTGCCGAGATTGAATAGAGGAGGAACTTTATGCCTGTCTCTTTTACCACCCAGTCTATAAAGCTAGAGGCTAGCGAGGTATTCGACGATAGCGTCTATATCAGAAGGCATGAGCACCTCGCCATAGTTCCCAGGCATGATGTTGGCCGCACATGGACCCGCGGGGCAGCTCTCCGCGATCACCGCGTTCGGGCTCATGATAGATTCATAAATGTAATCCGCCCCGCCCTTACTGGCGACCATGGTCAGGTTCGGGCCAATCTGCCCGCTGGCTGATGTACCGTCGATAGCGTGACACCCAGAACAACCGGACGCCCTGAATGCGGTGAAACCAGGGCTAGTCGCGGTGCCAGTATCGATTGATGCGGTAGCCGTTGGCTCTGCGGTCAACCCAGCAGGAACCTCACACAGTGCGTTTACCAACTTGCCATCTTCAGCAGCAAGACACTCCCCAGTGGGTGCCTCAGCCCCACATGCAGCTGTGACAAGGCTCAACGCAAGAACGAAGAGCGAGAGGGCCGTCAATTTACGATAGCGGGTGCGCACAGGAAACCTCTTTGAAGATTTAAAGAATGTGAATTCTGTCACGATAATTCTACGCCTGACCACTCCCCTGTCAAGGCGAAACCAGCTCTCACCAGATGCCTTAAATTAGTAACGGGTCGATGGAACTCCCCTTCCATCAACCCGTTACTCCGTTCAGCCACGAACGGGAAAGAACCTAAGTTAGCTTGCCCTCTTTACTTCAAGGGATTCCCCAGGGGCAAGCGCCACACGCCTAACGTTGATACCGAGCTTTAGTAACCAGTAGCCCAGTGTCGCTTTGCTCACTTCAAGCGACAGTGCTGTCGCTGTAAGCCCTTGCTCATTAATCATTTCCGGTAGCAATCGCTCTAGCGGTTGCTTGAACCGGTCTTCTACCGTCTGCATCAGACGAGTCTTTCGCGCCATTGAGACCCCCCTCGCACAATTTTGATACGTATTTAATACCACCGGCTAAGACAATAGTCAACCAAGTGCATAGTATATTTCTCATATTTAGACTAACCATAAACATACATTTAGTTTTATACTTTTCTTAGACATATACAGAACATTTAGTTCTGATAGCATCTGATTCCTCAGGGGCAAGGCAACGACCTGCTTCCTGCAGAATCAGCTCGTAGAGGCATTCTGCGCATGACGGATGAACTGACGGTCGTTCTAACTTCTATGACCCCTATCGGCGAGCTCCGCGCTGCAATTCCCCTCGGGCTTCTACGCTATGACCTCGCCTGGCCAATGGTGTTTGCCCTGTCAATCATAGGTAACTTGATTCCTGTTCCATTCATCATCGTGAGCCTTCTTACAGTAGGCTCACGACTTGAGCGACGCGACGACTTCATCGGAGGGCTTTTACGATGGAGGACTCATCGCATCGAGCAAACATGGGGAGAACGGGTACGGCGCTACGGGTTCTGGGGCGTCATGCTTATCGTAGCCATTCCCCTACCCTTGACCGGAGCATGGAGCGGTAGTCTCGCCGTGTGGGCATTACGAGTACCTCTTCGTACCGGGTTCACAGCCATTGCCCTTGGGGTATTCGTCGCGGGCACTATTGTCGTCGCGCTCACACAAGCAGGCATTAGTCTTTTCGGCAGCTGAATTCCTCCAGGAACTAAATCTAGAACTCAAGCTGCAAGCGAGCGCGTACACTCTTGTTATGAATTTCTGGGAAAAAACCAAGCGCAACCACGCGATTGAGCACGGCGCCATTTCATTGCTGCTCAGCCGAATGCCTCACAATCAACCAATGGCTGGTTATTCGATTCCTGCTGGATTTTTCATAATCGGCAACGTCAGCACAGAACAGGTGCAGGGCACTACCACCGAAGCGCTTTCTCGGATGCAAGCTGGTGAAGCAGATCTCGCAATATCTCCGTTCTGCGGCACAAATATAGTGGTCGGCGCAGTTCTTGCCACGGCAGGCACGCTGATCGGCTATCAACTCGGCGGCAGAGGAATGAACGGGGTGAGTCGTGCGTTCTCCAATGCTGCCCTTGCATTCGTTGCCTCGCGCCCGGTAGGCCGCACCGTCCAACAGTGGTACACGACATCAGCCGATGTTGGAATGATGACCATCTCTGATATCACTCGCTACCAGATGGGCAAAGTAATCATCCACTGGGTCCCCACTGCGTTCTAGAACACCGCCGAGCGACAGTGCTCTTTTTCAATGGCCTATGAACTTAGGCTTACGTTTTTCAACGAACGCGTTATAGCCCTCGATACGATCGTCCGTCATTGCCACAACTGTGGATGCCCGCTGCTCGAAGTTAATC
>CALGTL010000087.1 GCA_937901475.1 uncultured Dehalococcoidia bacterium | reverse complement strand
TTGGAAAAAGTCAATTTCTGATAATCATACATAAAATTAAACTAACTTTAGTTTTTCAATTGAAATTTTTAATTATAACTAAAAAAATCAATTGGATTATCAGTCTTAACTAGCGCATAGTATAAGTGCTAATTCCACGACTCAGACTCAGGAGACACGCGACGGGATGCACCACTCCAACAATTGAGGAACAAATATGAACGAAGAAATAAGAATACAAGAGCTACTACAAAGAGACGTATATGTGGGAGAAACATTGGTTGGGACGATCACAGGAGAAAGATTCCATCCAAGAGACGAATGTGTACAATCAGTGAGGATTCAAGTGACTGACGATGTCGCTGGAGAATACATGAGAAAACCTGCAGAATATGCACCACTCTCGAAAGAATTGGTCCACAGTGTCAGACCAGATGGTAGCGTAAAACTAACTAAATCTATTCGAGAATTACAAAGAAGATGGAGAAATACAGTTAGAATCAATGAAAAACTCTACGCACCAGATGAATTAATGGATAGAGCAGTATTAGATAATGATGGTATTGACATCGGTAATGTAATTGAAATGAAGAAAACAAAAAGAACATTCAAGGGAGTCGTAGTAAAAACGCACTTTACAGTGAGAGACAGATACAACCTTCCAGAAACTATCGTAGTGCCTGTAGCCCAATTAGGCCGAACTACTGCTCGTTTAGACGAGGTTATACTAAGATGCTCTACAAAGCGCCTAGTAACCCTGCCTACATACCTCAAACTAAACGATCCAAATTTTGAAGAAGAGTGATTATTGGCCATTTATGGCAATATAGTATCCACTGAAAGAAATAATGGTGGGCATGACAGGATTTGAACCTGTGGCCTCCCCGTTATCAGCGGGGTGCTCCAGCCAAACTAAGCTACACGCCCTAAAGCAGAGTCGGCGAAATCAAGTCCTATTTTGAAGATGTCCCTTGTCTAATCATAGGTTTCTATCACTAACTTGTTCATTTTATTTGCGGCAGAGTCATGAAGTACCGGCTTGTCCAGTGGCTTACACATGGTGGTCGTGAGTGGTTCTTCGGGCCGTGATGTAGCAGAAGCCCTGGCTCCATTGTTAGGCATGCAGTACGTCGAACTCGTTACTCGAAGATTCCCTGATAGTGAAGGATATGTGCGTGTCCCAGAAGAAGCAATAGACGTAATTCGTTCAGAACCTGTGATTTTAGTCTCAAATACATATCCAGATTCTGGAATTCTTCAAACTATTCTACTTCTGGAAGCGATCGGGGACATCCGGAAAGGAGACCTAGAAAATCTGAAGGGCATTGAACCACAAAGTATGCCAGATGTAGGTCCTGGTGTTTATCTGGCAATACCTTACTATGGATATTCAAGACAAGATAAACGCTTCTCAAAGGGAGAAGTCATCTCTGCTAAAGTAATAGCAGAACTATTTGCAAGAAGTTGTGACGGCATGGCAATTCTGGATTTACACGCACCTGCTGTTCTCGAAGACATGGACTTCCCAGTTAAGTTCGTTAGTGCTATGCCAGAAGTCGCAGAAAGACTCGCAAATGTCGTCAAACCTGATTTCATACTAAGCCCAGATAAAGGAGCTATTAGTAGAGCTACAGAAGTTGCTAACCTTATAGGATGTGAATTTAGCTATCTAGAGAAAACAAGAATTGACGCACATACTATTGAGCACACACCAAAAGATCTCGATGTCAATGGAAAGGTCGTGGCGATAGTCGACGACATGATTAGTACTGGCGGAACAATTTGTAGAGCAAGTGATGCTTTGCGCCGCCAAGGAGCAAAAGAAGTTCATGCAGCTTGCACTCATGGATTATTTACTGGCGGAGCGATATCTCGCTTAGCAAACCACGTGGATGGGGTACACAGTACCGATTCACTACCAAATCCAAGAGCGGTTGTGAGCGCTGCACCAGCATTAGCTAGAGGATTAAAGGAACTATTAGAGTGAACTTTCGATTGCCAAAATTTCATTAATTTCGAACAATCATTCGTGTGTTTATTATCCGTTCCGTTTATATGACCCACGTCCTGCGCCGACTTACCCCAACATGAGGAGTCGTTCCAATGAGTGTACATATAGCGTTTGAAACCCCACAAGACGTACAAGAGCAAGTCTATGAGATGGTAAAATCTCTAGGTAAAGATGGTAGAGGTCGCTTGAAGAAAGGCGCTAACGAAGTTACCAAGGCTGCAGAGCGCGGTACTGCTCAAATGATTGTAATGGCTGAGAACGTTAATCCTGGAGAACTTCTAGCGCACATCCCTATGATTTGCAAGGAGAAGTCAATACCATTCATTTACGTAAACGATCAAGCATACTTAGCAGAAGCTGCTGGTATGACTACTGGTACACGTACTGCAGCAATTGCAGTTATGTCCGTAGAAAAAGATGGAATGGACAGATTCAATGAAGTCAAGTCTCACTATGAGACAATGACTGCGTGAATCTTCTAAAGGATAACTGGAGGAAAAAAATATGGCAGTAGAATCATGGCCAGCAGAGGTCGTAGAAATTGTCGGCCGTACCGGTATGACTGGTGAAGCAACTCAAGTTAAGGTCCGTGTAGATGACTCAAACAATCCACGTGATATTGGACGTATCATTTCTCGTAACGTAGTCGGACCTGTCCGTGTTGGAGATATTTTGATGCTAAGAGATACAGGTCGTGAAGCACGACGTTTAGGACGCTGAGGTGAATAAGTATGCCAGAACGTAGAATATGCAGTTTCTCACATGAAGAGATTGAACCTGGAACAGGCATTATGTTTGTCAAGAGAGATGGTTCAGTACTTTGGTTCAAGGACAGTAAGGCTCGAAAGAACATGCTGAAGCTTGGCCGTAACCCACGTAGAATGAAGTGGAC
>CALGTL010000086.1 GCA_937901475.1 uncultured Dehalococcoidia bacterium | reverse complement strand
CAGCGGCTCTGTTTTCCTCAGCGTACTTGCGCGAAACTGCGTACACACCCCCGGGGTAGTTAGGCAATACTTCCCTGTGGTCGCCGAACGCCTTCATGCCGGCTTCGATTGCCCGCTGATTCCAAGGTGGATTGAGCACCGCCGCAAAGGTATCACCCTTCTCCATCGACTCGAACCTATAGCCTGTAGCACCAGCAGGCACAAATTTGTAATCTCCATTCTCCAAATTCAGCCCGTGCGCTTGCAGTACTCGCCGCAGCACCAGCGCAAACGCGGTATCCACTGCATCCACCGCAAGCGGCTTGCCTCTCAGGTCTTCCCAGTCGTTGATTTCTGGCCGCACCACCACAGGTAGAACGATGCCTTGGCTAGCCTGCGCTATCGCCACGATTGCTGTCCCCTCGCGTCCAGACCAAGCCAAAACGTTATCAAAGGCAGTAGACGCAATGTCGTACTCCCCCGTAGTAAGTCCGCGCATCTGCACCGTAGAGTTCGGAGTCTCCGTGTGTTCAATCGACAATCCCTGGCGCGTGAACGAGCCGCACAGGATTCCTGCACTCACCACGGGGCTAGCGCCGAACGAAATGAGCCGGACTGGGCGGGCCGTAGGTAAGTCAGCCATGGGCATCGTCTCCTCTGGTGCAAGTGCAGGTGGACGATAGGATACGCCACCATAACCATCCAAGTGATGTATCGTTCAGGCGTATCAATCTAGGAGTCACCATCCATGGCACACATAACCCAATCCGATCTCGCCGCCACGCTACCCGACGTCACGAGCACGTTGGTGCTCGCGGAGTTAGACGGCCCCATCACTATCATTCGCGACGCGCTGGGCATTCCTCATGTGCACGCCTCGACCACCCATGACGCCTTCTTGGGCCAAGGGTTCGTCGTCGCGCAGGACCGATTGTGGCAGATGGATTTCGATCGATTCAAAGCCTACGGTCGCTCCGCTGAAGTCCTCGGTCCATCCGCTGTCGACGCTGATTCGCTGATTCGGCGAATGCGATTCGAAGCCAACGCTCGCGCAGACTATGCAGCAGTCAACGACCGCACCCGTGCGATGCTAGACGCCTACACCATTGGCGTGAACGCGTTCATCCAATCAACGAGCACTCCTGCAATCGAGTACACGTTGCTCGATCTCAAACCTGAGCCGTGGCGCGCGTTCGACAGTCTAGCCGTGGCCCGGATACGCCATGTGTTCATGGGTAATTTCGAGTTCAAGCTCTGGCGGGCCAAACTTCTCGCTCAGGTGGGACCAGAACTCACAGCCAAATTGTTTCCTTCTAGCGACCCCGGAGGGCTCGTCATCATTCCTCCCGACTCTGAGTTCGAAGGATTCAGCCACGACGGCCGCGAGGTTCTCGATGTCAGCGAGAACCTGAGTCGCTTTATGACCCGCGTGGGCAGCGACACGGGCGATTCTGGCAGCAACAGTTGGGCGTTATCCGGGTCGCGCACAGCTACGGGCAAGCCATTGCTCGCTGGTGATCCCCACCGCGGGCTTGACACTCCCAACGTGTATGTACAAAACCACGTCACGTGCCCAGATTTCGATGTTGTCGGGTTATCGTTCGCAGGCCTGCCCAGCTTCATTCATTTCGGCCATTCACAGCACGTCGCCTGGTGCGTCACCCACGCAAGCGCCGATTACCAAGACCTGTATGTTGAGCGCCTGTCAGCGAGTAACCCTCCCACCTACGAGTTCCAGGGCGAACAGTGCCCTGCCGAAATTCATCGTGAGATCATCAACGTGCGAGGAGGGGCGCCGGTGGCGATCGATGTTGTCGTCACTCGTCACGGCTCAGTAATTATGGGCTCTCCGGAGCAGGGCATTGGCCTCGCGCTCCGCTATTCCGCAACTGCAGAGCCATCCAATTGGGCCGAATCGCTTCTCGAGATGCTGTACGCAGAGAACGTCGACGAGTTCGAGGAAGCTATGCGACCGTGGGTAGACCCATGCAACAACATGATGTGCGCAGACCTTGCCGGAAACATTAGCTACCAAATGCGAGGAAAAGTACCCGTGCGTTCGCTAGAAAATGCCTGGATTCCAGTGCCCGGCTGGGACGGTGAGCATGAGTGGACTGGCATGATTCCCTTCGAAGAAACACCACGCCTACGTAACCCTGACGACGGGTTCATTGTGACTGCAAACAACCGCATCATGAACGCTACTTATCCTCATTACCTTTCCATGGACTACTGGCCAGACTTCCGCGGCCGTCGCGTAGTCGAGCGGCTACGTGGTATATCTGGCGCAACCGTGGGCGATATGGCATCCATCCATGCCGACCGCATCTCCATCCTTGCGGAGCAACTGGTTCCAGCGCTCGCCAAGCTCTCCCCAGCCACGGACCTAGGCAAGCGGGCGCTAGAGCTGCTGCAAACCTGGAACTGTTCCATGGACAGCGATTTGGTGCAACCGACAATCTACAGCGCAATCTTCACGGAAATCTTAAAGCAGGTCTCGACTCCATTGGTTGGGGAAAAACTGACGGCAGAGGCGATGAATGGCATGGATCGCGGAGGCCCTGCCCATCTGCGTGGGTTGCGCGTGATCTTCGGTCGCGCAATCGATTCAGGCGATACGAGCTTGCTGCCAGTGGCCGAGACGTGGGACAGCATTCTGTCCTCCGCACTCACCAACGCAACCGCATGGCTCAAGTCCAACATGGGCGACAACATCGACGGCTGGACCTG
>CALGTL010000085.1 GCA_937901475.1 uncultured Dehalococcoidia bacterium | reverse complement strand
AGGAATTAGGATTCAGGGGCTGCGAGATTCTTACCAACGTCCATAGTGAGAATCTCCACGAGCGCAGATTTTTTCCCTTTTATAAGAAACTAGCCGAATTGAATGTTCCTGCCTTTGTTCACCCCGCCAACGTCCTAGGTGCTGACAGGCTGAAGCCCTTCTTTCTCAACAATCTCATCGGCAATCCAACAGACACCGCAGTCGCCGCTGCCAGTCTCATCTTCGGCGGAGTGCTCGCCGAGTTACCAACGCTGAAATTCGTGCTAGCCCATGGTGGGGGTACGTGCCCATTGCTTCGGGGCCGATGGGAGCACGCTTGGGAGCTGCACTTAGTGGAGGATTCAATGATTTCACGTCCGCCCAGCGAATACTTTCGCAAGCTCTATTTCGACACTCTCACTCACAGTACACAGGCCCTCAATTCATTGGTTGAGCAGGTTGGTGCAGATCGAGTCATGCTCGGTAGCGACTATCCTTTCGGCATGGGGGATTTCACCCCTGCCGCGTCTGTCGCGGCTCTCCCTCATGCCTCTGACGCCGAAAAAGATCTCATGTATTCTGGAAACGCCATTCGGCTTTTCGGTCTCGATCTCTAAGGCGAGGTCGGGAAAGAATGGTGCCCGGTGGCGGAGGAGGGCTATTGCTCTTTCAGCTCGCTGCTATACTCGCCAAAACCGACATATAATTCACTCTTGGGGAGACGAAGATGACAGATCTTGCTACTCGGACCCTTGGACGCACCGGGGTCCAAGTTACAACTCTTGGGTTTGGCGCGATGGAGCTACGCGGGGCCCCTCGTGGCCGAGAGATCACAGATGAAGCGGCAGCAATACTGCTCAATACCGTGCTAGATTCAGGAATCACCTTCGTAGACACATCCATTGACTACGGCGCCAGTGAGGAACGCATCGGTAAGCACATTTCTCACCGCCGCAACGAGTATTTTCTTGCCAGCAAATGTGGATGCCTGGTTGGCTGGGAACCCAATCCTGGTGAGGATCGTGGCGGCCCGCACGTCTACACCCGCGAGAACATCACCGCGGGGGTCGAGCAAAGCCTTCGCCGCCTGAACACTGACCACCTTGATCTCCTTCAAGTTCACATGACCCCTTCCAAGCAAGTATTGGATGAGAGTGACACCATACAAACCATGAAAGACCTCCAAAAGGAAGGTAAGATTCGATTTCTTGGTATGTCGGGCACGCTTCCTAACATCACAGATCACATTGCAATGGGAGTTTTCGACACGTTCCAGATCCCCTACTCCTGCTCGCAGCGTGAGCACGAAGACGCAATCACAAAGGCATCAGAAGCAGGCGCAGGCATCATCATTCGTGGTGGCGCTGCCCGCGGGGCACCTTCGTCTGACAATGAGCGCGCCCACAACCGCAACCCTGAACTTAAGTCTGTGTTCGAGCAAGCGGGACTTGATGATCTCCTGAACGGCGATAGCACCATGGAATTCGTCATGCGGTTCACTGCCACGCACCCGGGTATGACCACCAACATCGTTGGCACAATGAACCCTGCCCATCTAAAGGCCAATATCGCGGCGATGGCTAAAGGCCCGCTTGCTGCGGATGTCTATGAGGAAGCTAAGCGTAGGTTGGCAACGGCAGGCTCCGCCCCGAAAGCCTAACCGTGACAGTCCACGCAGTTGGCATCATTAGCGCTGGGGACATGGGCGCCGCCATTGGCAGCATGCTTACTCGCTCTGGCCTAGACATCATTACGCCTCTTGACGGGCGAACTAATCTCACGCACAGTCGCGCCGAAGAATCAGGGATGCGTGATGTCCGCAATGTGCGCGCCCTCGTCCTTGAAGCGGACATCGTGCTTTCAGTCCTGGTGCCCTCTCAAGCCGAATTTATCGCTGACTCAGTAATCGAGGCTATGGGTGTCACGGGTAGGCGCCCTACCTTCGTAGAGTGCAATGCCATCGCTCCGCAAACTGCTAGGCGCATTGGCGCGCGGGTTACTGCAGCAGGCGCAATTTTTATTGACGCGGGCATTATCGGTACGCCACCCAAACCAGGTGGCCATAGCACGAGATTCCATTGCTCCGGTGCCGACGTCTCAGCGTTTGAGGAGCTTGCCGAGCACGGTCTCGATATCCACCCTATTGGGCTAAACATAGGTCAAGCATCTGGCCTCAAAATGGTCTATGCAGCGACAACTAAGGCCACGTATGCCCTTTGGACGGAATTGCTCGTAGCCGCGCGGGCTTTGGATCTCGATGACGCTCTTAAGGCAGAGCTCGGTGAGGGAGTTATCGCTCAGAAGATGTTCAGGGAATTGCCAGATACCCCACGGCGCGCTCGTCGATGGATCGGCGAAATGGAGGAGATAGCTCTAACCTTCCAAGAGCTTGGTCTCACTCCCAAGATACTAGAAGGAGCCGCCGATATGTTCCGACTAGAAAGTGATACTCCACTGGGTGATCTCACATCTCGTGACCCCCGACCTGAACTCACTCAAATGCTCGAGATTATCGCCTCTAAGGCCTCTGAAAGGCGAACATGATTCAATTATCCGGGCTCGCCTCATTCATACGTCACCCGCGACAACAACCAACCAACCTAGCCTTCGGCAACGGGTTCATGTACGGGCTCAGTCTCAATTCCATGATGCTGCTTGTACCGCTGTACGCCATTAATCAAGGATTCCGGCTGTCTGACCAAGGTATCGTCATCGCAGCCCCCGCTATCTTCATGATTATCTTGCGACTGCCTGGTGGGGCAATTTCCGATCGGTTCGGAGAGCGTGTCGTAATTTGGTTTGGGTTCGCAACGTTGCTTGCGGCGGCAATCATCGCCTCTGTTTCTAACAGCATCATGCCACTCATTGTCTCCCAGTTATTTAGCGGGGCTTCACGGTCGGTCTATTGGTCTGCAGCGCAGTCGTACATCAGTCGCAGTGCCGAGGGGCGAGCAGGTCACGTGATGGGCCGCCAACTTGCCTTTGAGTCAGGCGCAGGAATTATTGGAGCGATCGCCGCTGGTTTTATCGCTGAATTCGCAGGCTTCGGCTACGCCTTCGGCATCACCGCAGTCCTTTGCATCATCGGCATCACCATTACAACAAGCCTTCCGTCGCTGCCGCGCAAAGATCAAGTACGCTCGATTATGGCCAGCTTCGCGCCGGTCAAGACGATGTTGTTCTCGCGGTCACTGGCCTTCGCTCATCTAGTGTCATTTATGGCGGCTGCTTATGCAGGCTTGATGGGAGGCCTTTTCATCGCCTACTTCCGTGATGTTGGCTACAGTGAAGGGCTTACAGGTCTAGTACGTGCGTTCAACGGTGTCGGAGTCGTTTTAGTCTCTTCAATGTTCGGAGTCTTATTGGCGAGATTCGGGGCGCAATGGACAGGCATATTCGGTATGGTAGCCACAGGTATCGTCGCCATTGGGGTCGCCGCCACTGGTGAGTTTCCGGTCCTGCCTGTTGCTCTGATGACTGTCTCTGGAGTGACATTCGGGACGCTCCGTACTCTCTATCCTGCGCTCGCAGCTCAAAAGAGCACTCCCAATCAAAGGGCCATGGCTCTGTCCGTGGTTAGTCTTTATTGGGCAGTCGCAATGCTGCTTTCTCCGTTGATTTTTGGGTTCGTAGCCGACGCCACGAGCATACGCACGGCGATTTACATCTTTGGAACATTCTCTGTCGTCGTAGGTTTGCTATCACCATTGGTCTATAGGCTCGGCAGTGATCCTGAGGCGCCGCAGCAACAGGTAATTGAGCACTCCAAGAATTAAATCACCAGAAGCGTCGCGCCGACCATAGAGATAAAGATACCCCCGAGCACTTTGGGTTCGAATGACTCTAGATGCCGGTTGAAGGCGTAGTTCAGTATGAGCGAAAACAAGACCGCAGATCTCATCAGCGGAATCACTACTGATACTGGTGCCAGCGCCAGTGCAGAGAATCGGAATCCGTTTGCGAAACCTGAGCCGAGTCCGGCGAGAAAAAAGAACTTCCGCGCGCTCTTATCAAGTGTCAGCGCCCCAGATGCTTGGCCTGGAATCAGAAGCGTCAAGGCCAATACCGCTGCTGCTGCCAGGTATGCGATTGTTCCTCCTAGAACTCCCAACCCGTTGCTGTCTACGCCAGCGCGCATCAGCACTGGACCAGCACCCCAAAGAAGCGCGGCCAAACCGCTGAAGAAGTAGCCCTCCATCATTTTCGGCTGGAAGGGTTTCAATTCCGCTCCTACAACATCGGGTACCACCGATGCAGGCTGTGGAGTGGAGCGGCGACGCGGCACTACCAGCGCCGGCCCAATCATAACTAGAACTATACCCACACCCTTCATGACATCAAGTGTTTCGTTCAAGAATGCGATTGCGATCAGCACCGATACCAGTGTCGCCATACCAACTACCGGTTGTGCTCTGTTTGCTCCGATAGCTCCCATCGCTCGGTAATTGCAATAACGTCCACCCAACATATGGACAATGCCAGCTGCACCCATAAACGCGAAGTCATTAGCAGTTACGGACCCAAGATTAAACACTTGCCCAGTAGCTACCGATGCCAGTAGAAATAGCGCGGCTCCCAGGAAGACGGTGACATACAATCCCTGGCTTGCAGCACCGCGAGATATCCCTCTACGCATTGTTACGCTGTTCAATGAAAAGCTAAATGCACCAAGCAGCGCGAATATAATACCGAGGCTCATCCATTACGCCCGGCGGCGAGCGCAATAAAAGGTTCCACTGCATCGGGATTGCTAAGCGCATCGAAACTCACTACTTTTGCAGGGTCGTCTCCATTCAGAACTTTCTTGATGGGCACTTCAAGCTTCTTACCATTCAGCGTACGCGGCACATCTGCGATAGCGTATACATGATCAGGCACGTGCCTGGGCGAAAGCGCTTGGCGTATCGTCGTAGCAATCTTGGTCCTTAGCCCATCAGTTAGAGCCTCTCCTTGGCGTAGCACCACGAATAGCAATAATTCACCCTCAGTTCCCAGTTGCGATGTGTCTATAACCAAGCTGTCCAGCACTTCAATCAAATCTTCCACCACACGGTAGAATTCCGACGTCCCCATACGCACGCCACTACGGTTCAACGTCGAATCTGAGCGTCCATAGATGATGCACGTACCGCGCTCCGTAACCTTCAACCAATCACCGTGCCGCCACACGTCGGGGTACATGTCAAAGTAGCTCTCGTGCTTCCGTGTACCGTCAGGGTCATTGAGGAAACGCACCGGCATCGAAGGCATAGGCTCAGTGACTACCAATTCGCCCACTTCGCCAATCAGGGAGTTCCCCGCTGAATCGAAGCTTTCCACTTTACAGCCCAAGGCCCTGCACTGCATCTCACCAGCGTGGATAGGCAGCGTGGGCGTCGACATTACAAATGCGGTCAGCACGTCAGTTCCACCGCTTACAGAGGCCATGAGGACGTCGCGACCGACCTTGTCATATACCCATGCGAATCCTTCAGGCGGCAACGGGGCTCCGGTGGCACCCACCGTGTGCAAGCGAGAAACATCTAATTCCGCAGACGGATCAATCCCGGCCTTCATGCAGCCAGTGATGAACGGTGCGCTCACTCCAAAGCAGGTAATCTTAGCCTTCTCCGCGACGCGCCATAGTGCGTACATATCTGGATGGGCAGGGCTGCCGTCATACAGCACGATGGTCGAACCCACCAATAATCCACTAAGGAGGTAATTCCACATCATCCAACCCGTGGTGGTGAACCAAAAAAAACAATCGGCCTCTCCAAGGTTCATATGTAGCGTCATCGCCTTAAGGTGCTCAAGTAGTACACCACCGTGGCAGTGCTCTATCGCCTTAGGCACTCCAGTGGTACCCGATGAATAGACAATATATAACGGGTGCTCGAACGGCAGCGGCTCGAAGCAAAGCTCTGCACCAGCCACGGGAATCTCTTCCCACATACTCACAGCCGTCAGAGCACTCACATCAGGCTTCGCCAGCATGTACGGCAACACCACTGTTCGAGTCAGGGAGGGTAACCCTGCCTGGATGTCTACGATTGCCGGTAACGAGTCGAATCGCTTTCCGTTATACGTGTAACCGTCAGCAGCAATCAGCACTTTTGGCGCAACCTGTAAGAAGCGTTCAATAACGCTTTTTGTACCGAATTCAGGGGGACAGCTCGACCATACTGCGCCGATAGATGCAGAAGCCAAGGCAGCCACGACGGCCTCCGTAATATTTGGCAGATATGCGACCACTGCGTCGCCAGGGCCAACGCCAAGTGCGCGAAGGCCAGCCGCAAATTCAGCGACGCGGCTTCGAAGTTCTCCAAAGGTCGTGGTCATCATGGAGCCAGACTCATGTGCAGCAATAACCGCCGGGTAGTCGTCGCCACGTCGTAAACAGTGTTCGGCATAGTTCAGCGTCGCTCCCTCGAACCAGCGAGCTCCTTCCACGCGATTGCCGGACGGCGATGGCGCCAATACGCTCGCATAGGGGCTGTGTGATTGGACATCGCAGAACTCCCATACTGATGTCCAGAAAGCCTCGAGGTCTGTGACTGACCACTGCCAGAGATCGTCGTATTTTTCGAATACCAGCCCTCGGTGAGTAAACAACCAATGCGTGTACTGTGACAGCCGTGCACCACTTATCAATTCAATTGAAGGCTCCCAAAGTAGAGTGCCTTCTTCCACATAGCCTGAACTATTGATCTGTGTCATCTATGCCTCCGAAGCGTCAGCGAGCATATCAGTCGTACCTTTATACCGGCCATATTCAAGAGTCGCTCTTCGAGTCGGCTATAGCGCGATTCGGTGGTTTCGCCATCAGGGCCACGACACCGGCGGCTATCCACGCCACCGCCGCGAAAGTGAATGCGTATACATAATCCCCATTCAGGTCGTAAAGGACACCCATGATCAAGGGGCTCATCGCCGTGCTTACTATCGCAGCAGGAGCCATCATCGCGGTGATTGCCCCGATATGCTCTCGTCCAAAATAGTTAGCCGTCAACAGGCTTTGCAGAATGAGGAAACCTCCCATCGCAACACCCGCGATGGCCATGTAACCAGCAAGTATCGGCAGTGAGCTAACGTTCAAGAAGAAGAAAATGCTCCCGCCCGTAAAGATAGTCGATCCCGCTAACAGGAAGCGTGGCGGAACTCGTTCGCCTATCAACCCCCAGAAAGGGCGTGATAACCCAGAGAAAATCCCGTAGAAAAGGACTCCCGAAGCAGCGGAAGCCAAAGTAAAGTTCCGTTCCAATAGAAACGGGATCCAGTTGGTTTGGAATCCCATAATTCCGAATCCAACCAATGTGAACGTAGCAATCAGCATCCAGAACGCCCGCGAATGCAGTGCCTCCTTCCGGGTTAGGCTCCTCTCATCATCTGCCATTCTCGTCGGATACAGTCCGCCGCCCTGCATATCAAGTGCGCTATCTCCGTCGGGAAGAAGGCCCACATCCTCAGGTCGCGTTCGAACGAACAGGCCTAGTATCACCTTAATGCTGCCTGCAATGATTCCGAAATACATCCAGGTCTCTCGCCAACCCACAGCGTTGACCAGTAATGCAATTCCTCCCGGGAACACTGTCGCGCCGAGTCCAACTCCTGCGATTGAGAGCCCCAGAGCCCGACCGCGCCGGCGGACGAACCATTTGGGAACTACGCTTTGCGAAATAACAAACCCAGAGGCCAGATCAGCGATGCCGCCAGCCACGCCAAACAACAGCAGGAACTGCCATAGGTGCTCAACATACCGAAGCCCTACCATGCTCGCACCCATGAGTACGCCACCAGCAATCATTCCAATTCGGGGCCCATTCCGTGAGTCGAAAAGCGGACCAACAAACGGCGCGCTGAATCCCACGATAGCGCCACGCACTGTGAATGCTAGGAAAAAAGTCGCTCGGCTCCAGCCCAGTTCCTCCGTCATGGGAATGACGAAGACGCTCGGGCCCCATAAACCAACTCCAACCGCGACACCAGAACCTAAGAATGCGACAGCAACGATTACCCAGCCATAGAAAAACGGCCAGCGGTCAGGAAACAAGGAGCATTAGTCCGTCCAGTACGAGTCTGCAGGGAACACATTCGTGCCGAATGCGCGAATCGGATCTCCTTCGTAAATCGTCGCTGTTGCCTCACGGTACTTTAGAAAATGAGGCTGCTTGCGATGTTCTTCGAGTGCTGCTTCGTCGCGGTAGACTTCTAGGAAGAAGAAACTATCCGGGTCTTCATTGTTCTGGATAACAGTGAACTGGAAATTGCCTGTCTCTTTCTCCGTTGTCGATTCAGCATCTTCTTTGATTACAGCGATGAATTCGTCCCTCATTCCTGGTTTTATCTTAACATTGACCATCAGCATAAGCATGCGATACAGACCTTTATCAGCTAGACGTTTAGACGTTCGGTGATTCTACACGCGCGACAGCGCGATAAAGCAAATGCCATACCTAGTCGACCCCATGCTCAATGTAATTATTTTGATAAGCATCACGTTAGCGCTTGCTGTCTGAAATCGGCCGAGAAGCTCCCTTAGGAACGTTATTGCCATTACAATAGTCCTTATCAGTTGCATTTCAGAAAGTGGAGCAATTGCACCATTGGAGTACGGTTGATTCAATCCGCATGAGGCCGACTATCACGACCGAGCACGCGCCTAGCGCCTAGCGGGGTCTGCGATATCGCGTATAGACTTCAACCATGGCAATCCATCCAGAAGCAGGTTTTCTTCGACTCTTCCCTCTACAGTCCTTGGTATTGTTCCCAGGGATGCCACTTCCTCTAACTGTTTTCGAGCCTCGATATCTCCAGCTCATGAAGGAGTGTGCCGAAGCCAAGGAGCCCTTTGGAGTGCTCCTTCTCAAGGAAGGGCCTGAAGTTGGAAATAACACAGTCAATCCTTTTGAAATTGGTACTACCGCTCATATTCAGGGAATCTCGGTCGCAGGTGATTCCCGCCTTAGCGTGACCAGCGTCGGAGCCGAGCGTTTCCGCGTTCGTTCCTTCAATTACGATTTCCCCTTCCTTGCCGCCGAGGTGCAGTACTTGGACGACACCACCTCGACCTTGGTGGAGTCATCGCTCGTTGGTCACGTCAAAGACGATGCCATAGCCTTCGTCCGAGCTATCCTTGCTAAACAGGGTGGGTTTATCCGCGACGTTGAGCTTCCTGATGAGCCAACCGAGCTCTCATTCCACGTCGCGCAATTGTTCCACGGGAACCCTAGCATCCAGCAGAGATTGTTGGAGCGAGACACATTCGATAGGCTTTGGGATGAGTTAAATCTAATTAAGACTGCTATGGATCAGCTAATAAGAGAAGGCGATCGCCAGGGTCCAGGGCCGATTACTTTCAGCGCAAACTAGCAAAACCAGAGTCCCTTTCGTTACGCAATTGACACGTAAGGCTCTGCGAGGAACAACGACGCTAGCGTTTTCGAGTCCTGGAATCCCCCTGCGCGAGCAGTATTGACCGCCTCCGCAAACGACATTCGCTCAAGCTCAATTCGTTCATCCTCATCCGCAGGTAGTGGGTCGTACGTGAGGTTACGAGCTAAGAAGCAGTACAACAATTCCGTCATGGTGCCCGGTGCTGAGTAAAAAGATCCCAATGGGATTAATTCTCCGGCTGCGTAGCCAGTTTCTTCACGCAGCTCTCGCTGGGCAGATTTCAGAGGGTCTGTCTCTTCGGGGTCCATCACACCAGCAGGCAGCTCCAACAGTTCAATTTCGGGAGCTTTGCGGTATTGCCTTACGAACAAGACATTGTGATTGTCATCAATCGCCAGGATCACTACCGCGTTTGGGTGGTCAACGATATCCCGTGTCGACTCCGTGCCATCGGACAAGCGGACGTGCTCAAGGCGAACTGATATTCGTTTCCCTTTGTACTTGTGCTCAGAGCTAATCGTTATTTCGGGATCAGGCATCGCGCAAATCTTCTTCAGCGGCCATACGGCGTGCAATCTCAGCAGTTTGATCCGCACCGCGTCGGAGGCGATAAACTAAGGTTTCATAGAAGCGATTAGGGGATCCTGTCCGTAAGAATCGAGCCTTGAATGGGCTCTGCGTAACAACCACTCGGTCACCAGTCGCCAGTGAAGCACTTACGAAGCCGTCCGCTGTCATTGTCGAGGGGGTTGCAGATCGAACGATGAGATCCACCTGGCAATCCTCGGGCAAAACCACCGGTGCATCCAAGTCGCCATGCGTCGCCACTGGTGTGACCACCATATCTCGAGAGTGGGGGTAAAGAATCGGTCCTTCCGCGGAGAGATTGTATGCGGTGCTTCCAGTCGCAGTAGAAACGATTACCGCATCCGCTTGGTACGCCGTGAGATCAACACCGTTCACTTGGATCGCCACTCGAACCATGTGGGGCGTCGCACCACGCCCAAGGACTACATCATTAAGGATGTGCACTGGAGCGCTCTCTCCGGCACTGGAGTGGATAACAGCTTGAAGCATCTGGCGTTCATCAATCCAGCCGGGCTCACCTGCCAGGTACTTCGGAACGAGTTCCATCGCATTACGAGCCTCAATTTCCGTCAGGAATCCAAGTCTTCCTAGATTCACTCCTAGCAAAGATACACCAGGTTCGGCCGCTAAGCGGGCTGCTCTCAATAGGGTTCCATCACCCCCAACAGTGATGATTATCTCAGGGGTAGGGTTACCTATACCTAGGTCTCCATCCTCGGTCGATTGCAACGGGAATCTGCTTCCAAGTGCAGTTGCAAGCGACTCAGCGAGTGGTTTCGCTTGGGTAGATGCAGCATTGAAAAGAATCAGTGAATTCGCTTGTTCGATGGCCACGGCCTTGTCCTTGGGAAATCGAGGTCAGTATAACAACCACGCCAGAACAGTCAGGGTAATGCATCGCGCTGGTATCATGCCTTTGTTATGGAAGTCATACTCAGTGCTCCTAGAGGATTTTGCGCAGGCGTTGTACGGGCCATAGACATCGTCGAGCTCGCCATCGAGCGCTATGGTGCGCCCGTCTACGTACGCCATGAAATCGTCCATAACCAGTATGTCGTCGACTCGCTCCATCGGAAGGGAGCAGAGTTCATAGAAGATTTGGACGGTGTCCCGGACGGCGCAACGCTGATATTCAGCGCGCATGGAGTAGCACCTGATGTAGCTACGCAGGCTCAAATGCGAGGATTACGCGTTATCGATGCCACCTGCCCTCTCGTCACCAAAGTACATCTCGAATCTCTCAAGTACGCTAAGGACGATTGCTCGATCGTTGTCATTGGTCACGCAGGTCACCCAGAAGTAATTGGCACTATGGGTCAATCCCCCAAGCAGTCCTACCTCATCTCTACTATCGACGATGTCGCGCTTCTTAACATTCCTGACCCAGAGCGCGTGGTTGCTCTCACGCAAACCACTCTCAGCGTAGAAGACACCGCAGGGATCATTGAAGCACTACGAGAGAGGTTCCCGGCATTAATTGCCCGCGCAGATATCTGCTACGCGACCACCAATCGCCAGCTCGCAGCCAAGGATCTCAATAAAAAAATTGATCTCATGTTGGTTATCGGCGCGCAGACCAGCTCTAATTGCAATCGCCTTCGGGAGGTAGCAGAAGAGGCAGGTATTCCTTCTTATTTGATAGACAATTCGTCCTTTATCAAACCTGAGTGGCTAGAGGCCGCCGAGTGCGTTGGAATCACATCCGGTGCATCTACACCGGAGACCCTCGTGGAAGAGGTCATCGATTTCCTCAAACCGACCAAGGTGACCACGATGGAGTACACCAAAGAAGACGTTGTGTTCGTTCTACCCAAGCAACTTCGCGGCCAAGGCAGCAAATGGGCTCGCCAGCGCGAGGGCCATGGAACTATTCGCTAACCTAAGCCGCTTGTCGCTACTGCCGCTGCGATAGCCTCTGCGGCCTTCTGTGTACCCTTTGTCGGTTGACCCAGTTCGTTGAGTTTTATTATTCCTGACTCAAGTGCATATGAAACCGAGTCTCGGATAATGTCCCCTGCGGCACGTTCGCCAAGGTGATCAAGCATAAGAGCCAGTGTCAATATCTGTGATATTGGATTCGCTTTATCCAGACCTGCGATGCTTGGTGCTGAGCCGTGAATAGGCTCGAAGTAGGCGTGGTTGTCTCCAATGTTACCTGACGGGCAAAGGCCAACTCCACCGATAGTTCCTCCCCCAAGGTCACTCAGCATATCCCCTAAGAAGTTTTCCATCACAAGCACGTCAAAATGCTGTGGCTGCATCACTAGCGCCTGCGCTGCAGCGTCCGAGTACAGGTACTCACGTTCAATGCTTGGGTATTGATCTGCTATTTCATCGAACACGCGGCGGAAGAAAGCCATCGATGCCAGAACATTGCTTTTATCAACGCAGGTCACTCGGTGCATTCCATCGGATGGCGCTCCTTGGCGAGCGGACGCTAGTTCAAAAGCATGCCGCACCACGCGCTCTGTTCCCTTCCGTGTAATCAACATCGTGTCTGCCACTGCATCATCAGTCCCAATACCCTTGCCGCGTGCCAAGTACATGCCCTCTGTATTCTCACGAACGATGATGTAATCGATTTCGCCTGGCTTTGCTTTTATCGGTGCATTCACGCCAGGAAGCAACCTCACCGGCCTGTCATTTGCGTATGTGTCCAACCCGGTTCGCAGCACACCACCCAGAACCCCAGCCTCCGTGCCGTCAAGAAAGCGCACCTCCGGCAGCCCCACCGGGCCTTTCATCGTTGCATCGGCTAGCTTTATGGCATCAAGTGTTTCAGGGGCGAGATTATGCCCATCACGTTGGTACAGCCCTGCCCCACCGTCTCTGAAATCGATATCTACATGGAAAGCATCTAATCGCTGCTGCACCGCATTGAGCACCACTAAGGATGCATCAATCAATTCCGGGCCGATCCCGTCGCCTTTAATTACGACAACATTGTGCTTCCGCATTGCGCTACCAGAGCTCTTTGGCACGACTGTCCTCCGGATGTGATTGTATCATTCAAGGGGTCATTTCGCTCCTAACGAGCTCGTCTCGGAGTGGTAGACTAGCCATTGCTAGCCCCTCGATTCAGTATTTACAGGACATGCGTTGCTCAGCGAAACCGAACTCATAGAGATTGAAAACGCTGCCGTAGAGTTGGCTCGCGGTGCAGGCGAAATTCTCCTCAAATACTTCGAAGGTCCTCTTACAATTGACTACAAGTCAGCCAACAATCGCAACCCTGTAACCGATGCAGACCACGCCTCAGACGATTATCTTCACTCCGAAATCGCCAAGCGATTCCCCGCTCACGGCATTGTTTCCGAGGAAACTGACCCTGCCGACGAAAGCGCCACCGACATTGTCTGGGTTATAGACCCACTTGACGGCACCTCAAACTTCTTAAACGGTCTTCCCATGTTCGGAGCTCTTATAGCGGTTCTTGAGCACGGAAGGCCTGTAGTCGGTGCTATATGGATCCCCGATATTTCTACCCCTCTTGGTCGTGTGCTGCACGCTCGCGCTGGTGGAGGTGCGTTCGATGAAGACACGCAGCTTCACATTGCCCACGAGCTAGGCGGTAAACGACCCATGTCCACTTGGCCGTCCTACTTCCTCCGCATGTTTACGTTCGACAAAAGCCTCCGGCGACGCCTTGGTGACGTCCGCGCCCTCGGCAGTGCAGGTTTCGAACTCGCACAGGCCGCCCGAGGCGTGCTTGATTACGTTGTCTACAACGGGCTCTGGGCTTGGGATATCTCTGCAGGGTTGCTTCTCATCCAAGAAGCAGGGGGAGTGGCGCTCCAGTACGACAAGTCAAGCAAACGGTGGAGTCCTTTCCAGCGCATCAGCCCCGATGGTTCGAATCGTCCCCCCACTCGCGGCGAGGTCAATAATTGGCACGGCACTCTTGTTTTAGGTCGACGAAGCGCTGTCGAATTCATCGCTGCCGGCATAGGAATCCCTGCTTTCCGTTGGCGCCGGTTCAAGGCAAGGGCATCCAAGCTCACCAAGCGCAGCTAAATCAAAGAGGTGGGTACGGTATATCGTGGCGTGAATATGGACGGGGCATCACCGGATTAACGAGGATCATCTCAAGCCGCTGACGCAATGCATCCATTTCACGGTCATCGATTAATGCTGTTAGTTTGGCTGCGCTCGCCCCATCATCTGCGCAAAGCATGCCCTGCAGTGTTTTGATGTCTGTAAGCAGTGTTTCAGGCACTACATCTCCGGCAAAGTCCCAAATTACCGTTCGCAGCTTGTATTGGAAGTGAAACGTCAATCCGTGGTCAATGCCCAGCAGTTCACCTTCGGGGCCAAGGAAGCAGTGCCCACCCTTCCGGTCGGCGTTATTCACCACCATGTCGAACACGGCCATCCGAATCAGATCTTCCCTATGAGATTTCTGAAGCGTAAAGAAGTTCGACTCATTGCCGCTTGAGACGAATAGTTGTAATGACCCCACGCCTGCCTCACCCTGTCTCTCCAAGGTAGGTGGTACTAATCCCCAACCCAGCAGCTTTGAGAGTTCATAGGTCGCGCACTCTCGGCGGTAGAGTCCCGTACCAAAATCCCATAACGGGGTTTCGCCTTTTTCAGGCTTATATACACCGAATCCGTGACGAGCTCCATCCGTCAACTCCACCACGAACGTGTAGTTCGACGAGCGGGGGTGAAGCCAACCATCGCCAATCTCGGCCGTACGCACGAAGTCTTCGGCCTTTTCGTCACTGGGAGAGACATCGTGCGACGTAGAGGCAATTCGTTCTTGATCAAACCCCTCGTAGAGAGTCATCAGTTGTCTCGGGGGCACACATGGCGTTGATCGACAGCGGTGGCTGCGCCACACAGCGGACAGCGGGATCGGCCTGAGTCGTGGACATCAAACGCTTGGTCGGCCATACGGTCCAGTGTGTCGCTTTTGACCCACAATGCGATTGCATCTTCTTCTTCTTCGGAGATTTGCGCCAGCAACATATAACAATCGCTGGCAGCATCGTGCCCGAGCGCAATGCTGGTCACTTTAAAGTCGAAATCAACAAACGAGTCACTTTGATTCAAGGGCGTAGGTAAAAAAGAAGGACGAACTGGAGTTCGGAGAATGCGCTTTACCGTATGTGCGAGCTCACTCAATTCTTCCTTTTCGATCCAAATCAGAGCTGCTCCATGCTCTGCGATGGCTCGGAGGCGGAAGAAACGGCGCCCAGGAGGGCCGACTGATTCAGCCGCCAGGCTCGAGCACAGTCCTAGGTCATGGCGGGCGTGGGCTTGGTCATCAGCGCTCATAAGAAAAAGACAGCCAGCTAGGCGTCAAACATTGCCCCGACAGAAAGGCCGGAGTGAATCCTGTGGATCGCTTCACCGAACAAAGCAGCCACTGACACAACCTTGACTGTCCCGTTGCGCTTCTCAGGAGCCAAAGGCACCGTATCGGTGCTAACCAACTCGTTGATTACACTGGATTGAAAGCGCTCCACAGCATTACCAGACAAGACGGCGTGTGTACTACACGCCCGCACGCTCAAAGCCCCAGCCTCCATCAATGCCTTCGCCGCGCTCACCATCGAACCGCCCGTATCGACCTCATCATCCATCAAAATTGCGTTCCTACCATCGACCTCACCTATGATATTCAGCAACTCCGTTTTATCTTCGTTACCCGATACTCGTCGCTTCTCCACGATTGCCAGCGGCACACCAAGGCGTTCAGCCAAGTCACGCGCGCGTTTGCTAATTCCAATGTCGACGGCCACGACCACAGGGTTCTCCAAATCCATCTCTTGGAAGTAACGAGCCAGTAGCGGCAATGCTGTCAGTTCGTCCACGGGGATATTAAAGAATCCTTGGATTTGACCCGCGTGCAAGTCAATCGTCAGAACGCGGTCCGCCCCCGCAGTCGTCAACAGGTCGGCAATCAAACGAGCAGTGATTGGCACTCGCGGTTGGTCTTTCTTATCAGTTCGACCGTACCCATAATATGGAATGACTGCAGTGATGCGGCCAGCCGACGCGCGCTTCGCAGCGTCAATCATGATTAGCATCTCCATTAGATGGTCATTCACAGGGTAGGAGAATGCCTGCATCAAGAAAACGTCGCGCTGGCGAACGTTTTCGTTGATCCGCACGAATGTGTTGTCGTTAGAGAACTTGAAGACCTCTATCTTCCCTAACGGCATACCCAAGTAATCACAAACAGCCTCGGCTAGCTCAGGATTCGCAGTTCCACTGAAAATCTTCAGCTCTTCGTAGAGGGCCATAGCATTTCTCCGAGTATGTTTGAGTAGGCGTGATTCAACTGGAGCGATCCCAGGTAGTATCGGTGAGGCGATTCTACATGAAGAGGTGTTTTGAAAGTTACTGAATGGGCTGGAAAACTCCGTCCCTTCCTACAAGTCCCACCATCGGCAGTTCGATGCGCTTCGGTCCAGTCACTACCTCACCCGCGACGCTAGCGTCGCCACCGACGCCATTCACTGCTTCTATGGCCCGGTCAACATCAGCTGCGGGAACCACAATGCAAAAACCCACGCCCATATTGAATACGCGCCACATTTCCTCGTCGGCAACCTCGCCTTCGCGTTGAATCACATTGAATATAGGAGAAACCTTAGGTAGCGTATCGAAACGGTACCCTACCTCGGCGTCCAGGCGCAGCAAGTTCAGCAATCCATCCCCGCTGATATGGGCGAAACCATGGACCGCAACGCCTGACCGCATCACCGCCATCGCCTCTGGGACGTAAATCGCAGTAGGTCTCAGCAGCTCCTCGCCAACCGTCAACCCACAATCGTCAAGGTAGCGATCGGCTCCTTGCCCATTCGCAAGCAATATGAGGCGAGCAAGTGTCATTCCGTTCGCGTGAATTCCGTTGGACGGCAATGCGAGCACCACATCTCCAGGTTTCACGTTAGACCCTGTGATTGGTGCGATGCCGTCTAGCACCCCAACGCAAGTTCCTGAGATATCAAATGCGTACCCCTCGCGCGGGCCAGTCAGCGTATCAGGGTGCTGTGATAACTCCCCACCGACAATTGCCACTCGCGCTCGCTCTGCTCCGTCGTGCATGCCTTTGCCAAGAGGTCCCAGCAGATCACTATGTGGTTTCTGCAGGCTGATGTAGTCAACGATAGCTACCGGCTCCGCTCCAGTGCAGACAACGTCATTCACATTGACCGCTACTGCATCCCAGCCGATTCCTTCGTAAGAACCCACTAACTGAGCGACCGCAGACTTCGAGCCAACGCCATCAGTGGAGATTGCCAATGACAACTGATCGCTCATCCGCAGCACGTTCGCAAAGAATCCATTAGGGACCAGTGCTTCACCGATACCCTCACGGAAGCTTTGAGTCCGACTAACCCAAGCAAGCAAATGTGCGAGGCCAGCTGACGCTGCATCAGTGTCCACACCGGATGCCGCGTAGGTCACCGAATGGGGCAATGGATGAAGAGCGGAGGACGGGTCGTTGTCAAGTGACAATGCATAGCTCCTAAGAGGGCTC
>CALGTL010000084.1 GCA_937901475.1 uncultured Dehalococcoidia bacterium | reverse complement strand
CAACGATGCCCAATCAACAACCTAGCACAATCCAAGCCACGATAGACGGCGTTGAGATGTCAGTCCCTATGGACCCACGTAATAGGCATTACAAAGAAATACTTAGGCAAACTGAGGCTAATACTTTAACAATAGAGGAATCTTCAAATGCTTAATTTTTGTAACGATCACTGGGTCGGCTTGATGCTTGGAGCTGTGTGCGCAACATCTATTCTTTGGGGAGTGGCTTACTGGCTAGATGATTCTCCACATATTCCTGAACTAGTAGAAATCGAGGAGTGATAGTTTGTACTGTTGGATTCAAAGCGGACCACCTTGCGGCATTTGCTTAGGTTGTCATGGTTATGATCCTGCTAGCTTTTAATCTTATGAAAGACTAGAAAGTAAAAATAACCATTAAAAGTATCCGGCCCTTATAGGGGAACGAAGTGGTGAGCAAAGTTGTTTTGTCAATCTAGCTCACCATCCACATTCAAATCGCAACTGACATTGAGGAGCAAGAAATGGCTACTGAAGTAATCCCTATCGGAGAGCTAGCAACAATTGGGCTAGTCGAAGATATACCAAGCGTTGCTCTACCACCAAACGCATTCAGCGACGTTCTCAACGTGCGGTTTCTAGACGGAGCAGTCCGTAAGTTTCCTGGCGAATCGTCTGCGTTGGTCTTCAGTCCAGCAGTGAGTGATCTAATGTACGTAGCGTCGTGGAACTCTCCATCAGGTCTGCGATACGTAGTTGTCCACGGAGACGATACGACGGCGGTTGTAGATGTTTATAACGCAGAGCGTGATGCAATCGTTGCGTCGGGCAGCATGCCTAACTCAGCAATCGCTGAATGGCAGCATACAGAATTTAATGGCGGATTTCATTTCATTTTAAACAATGGAGTAACAACGCCTAGGTTTCTACAAGACAACATGGCTGACATGGCGCCTCTCCCTGGATGGGACTCATACGCTGTGTATACGCAGGAGCTCACATACATTGAAGATGGGGCTCGAAACACAGTGTCAGTGGAGGCCGCGATTGAAGATGGCTTCACTATACAGGTATCAAACATTTCAAGAGACAGTAGCGTAGCCGTTCAAACTGAAGTTGTTACAGTCTCGGTGACTAATGGATCTACGTATATGGTCTACCCAAGCCCAACGCTAGCTGGCATTGGCGAGATAAGTAACGTCACAGCAGCAGGCTACGACTTCACACCAATAGCAGGCTCAGGCGGTAACACATTTGTTCTTAGCACTGTATCTGACCCAACGTCTGACGTGACGTGTGGAGTCATTCGTGCGTTTGGCAATCTTCTTGTTGCAGGTAATTTAATTGAGAATGGAGCCCGCACACTCACAGGAACTATCAGAACATCTAACGTCGCTGCTCCGGGAAACATTCCAAAGAACTGGAATCCATTCTATCTTGGTGCTAACACAGCAGATGAATTTATCTTGTCTTCCACAGGCATCATTAAAGACATGGCAGAGCTTCAAGGCTCACTGTACGTGTACACCGATTCATCTATCCATGTCATACAGCAAACAGGTGACATAACAATACCGTTTCAGGTCTCTGCTGTTACAGCTGACTATGGGGCGCATGGAATTGATACTGTCGTAGAAGTAGACGGAAAGCACATTGCAATCAGTTACGATGATGTGTACGTATTTGGCGGACACCCCGGTAGCATTACCTCCATCGCGTCTGGCAGAGTGCGTGACTATTTTAGATCCACTCCAGGCATTAAAGTTCAGCGATACAATAAGTGGGATGAGCTGTGGTTCTGGTCACCAAACGTTTCTTTGATGTATGTTTACAATTATAGAACAGACATATGGTCGAAGCGCTCAGGAACTGCTCCTATATCACTGACAGACGTTGTCGGAGATTTGCTAATCACTGATTCAACATCTGTAAAGACTGTGGACACGGGCTACTCTGATGTTTCTTACATTGAGAGACGCGGATTGAGTATACCATCAGACTTTGAGACGGACACAATTGCTACCGTAGCGCTCATCATCGAAGGCAACGGAAAATTGAAGACACAAATAGTTGGTAGTAACGCTCCAGGCGAGAACCGAGATCCAACTGTTGATGCGCATAGACAGATCACTACTGTTGATTTCAATATTGAATCAGATTATAAACAGGACTTGAGAGCGCAAGGTCGTTTTCTAAACTATCGCGTGACACACATTCCAGATTTGATCGATGATAAGGGCTTTGCTCTAGTCAACATGCAACTTGGAATCAATCAGGGAGGTCGGCGCTAATGGCAGTTGTCAGACCACCAATATCTGGTGTGCAAGATCTTGATAGTTGGCGAAACCAGATAACACAGCATATCAATACAAATCAAGGCTTTGGCAAAGGTAGACCCAGAGATGCGGGTGGGACAGGCGCAGGATCAGTTGGACCCCCAGGTCCCGCTGGCGCGCCGGCTCCTCACTACGCAGAGGTAACTCTATTCACTGATCCGCTTGCCGGGGCAACTCCTGCAGCACCTACTGCCACGATCACTTGGAGTACAGGCGCACTATCAAGCATTACGTCGGGTTGGTCACAGACAGCTCCAACAGTAGATCCAACTCTTCCCGAGAGTCTCTACAGTTCTAAACTTATATTCTCAGACTCTGTGGCCCCATTCGTGACAACGACTACCACCGGTTCAACTCCTATAAAGAGCTTTGATTGGACACAGTTTGACGCAATTGGCACGAACATAGTGTTTGTAAATTCAGTGGCAGACTTACCCGCTCCATCCAACTCTATAATAACTTTAAAATCTGGTGTGGCATACGTGTTCGCTACGCATGTTGATCTGAATGGAGCAAGACTCAAGACCAATGGTATCTCGTGTATACTTGGAACGTCGGTTGAGACAGCTTCAATCACTAGCACAGGTCTGTCAGCTTCGACTCCGCTGATACAGTCAAGCAACAATCTACCTATGCAGTCAATAACAATAAAAGATGTTGGCACAGGGTTTTTAATAGATGCACCGTTGAGCACCAATGGAACAGCTGACATCGAATGGTTCAATGTCAACTTCGAAAACGTCACGGCTGTAGGCACAATGAAAACTGTCGATACTTTTCTGTATGATAGTGGCACCTTCAATAATTCTCAAGGCTTACAATTCACTGGCAACGTTAGAGACGTCAGACTTACGAATTGCCGGTTTGAAGGAGATGGATCGAACGCGTCATTGATCACGGTCACTTCCACAGCTGTGATAGGAAACGAATTTGCGATTTCAGATTCTACAATTGTAGCATCAGGACTTTCAACTGGCGTTACGTTTTTCAGCAGCGCTATAATCCCAAATCAAGGTTTTGTATTATCTTCGTCAGATTTTCTAGGTGACTCGACTCATATCGCTGGTATCACTTACCTTGATGCAAGATCCAGATGGTTCAACTGCCGCGGTATCATGAACGGTGCGGTTACGTCGTCATACTACATGAAGAATAACACTACGGCTTCTGCGCTTATGGTTACATCTACACCAACTAAGATTGCTGGAGCAACGATCTCTGCACCGAGCACACAGAAGTTTACAAACACAAACAACCGTGCAACATACAATGGCGTGATCTCAAACAACTTCAAAGTGAGCGCTGTACTATCAGCGAACTCGGGGAACTCTCACGTTCTTGCGGCTTATGTTGCAAAGAACGGAGTGGTGCTACCAGAGAGTTTTAGTCTCACAACGACAAACGATAGCAGCAGAGCCGAGAGCTTCACAACACAAGCGGTCGTGGCTCTTACAGAGGGCGACTACATAGAAATATGGATAGCCAATAATTCTTCTTCTACTAATTATGTGACTGTTACAGAGCTTAACGTTATTATTGATACAATCACTTAGAATGCATATACATATATAACTCTCGGAGAAACTGACGATGCAAATATCAAACAAAGGGTTAATAGCTTTAGCTTCCCACGAAGGAATAGTTCCTGGTCCGTATAAGGATTCGGTTGGAGTTTTGACGTACGGAATTGGCCACACAAAATCTGCTGGTGATCCGGACCCTGCTAAGCTACCGAAAGGTATGCCTAATAATTTAGATGAAGAGCTTGTACGCATTCTCGATATATTCAAAAGAGATGTAGAGAAGTATGCGGCTACAGTTGATAAAGCGATAACAGTGCCGATCAGTCAAGAAGAGTTTGACGCTGCCGTAAGCTTTCATTACAACACTGGTGCAATCACGTCTGCTACGTGGGTCAAGACACTTAATAAAGGCGACCACAAAACAGCAGCTGCGCAGATCATGAACTGGAGTAGTCCTTCGGAAATCATACCGCGTCGAACAGCCGAGCAAGTACTGTTCCGAGATAGTGTGTACCCAACTTCACCCGTTAATGTGTGGCGAGTTGATAGCAACTATAAAGTCATATGGACTGTAGAGAGAAGCATCTCGCAGCAAGAAGGATTAGCTTACCTAGGAGAGTCTGATAAAGATGATGAGACTTCGCCTATCGATGACAGAGTTGACTTTGATGACTATCGCGATAAGGTCCAGACTGTTAAAGATGATGTTAGCCAAATCCAAGACGATGCGCAGAAGCTGAAGGCCGATGTGAACGCTCTAAAAAGAGATTAAAGTGAATGGACATTGATAGCGCAGACAATGAAACTACCGCTAAGTGGGGCGTTGAAAGAATATATGGTGACGCTCTCGTTCGGCGATGGTCTGAGATTGTGCCACTGATCGACGCTGCGTTACTTCATGGCTCTGGATCAGTGACTTCATACGGACTATTTATTGAGTGTCTTGCAACCGTTGCTCAATGTTGGATAGACGAAGACGAGTACGGAGATGTGAGAGGTGCCGTTATAACAAGATTTGAAGATCAGGAAGGCACGCGAATCATTGCGGTCATAGCCGCTAGCCACCCAGACTGGTTTGCTGGAGGTCATGAAACTTTAGAGCGACTTGAAGAGTTCGGGCGCAGCGAAGGTTGTCATAAAATGAATGTGTATGGAAGACGTGGTTGGCTGCGGGTGCTTGCGCCTAGAGGCTATTATGAACCATATATAACTTTAACAAAAGATCTAGGAGGTGCTTAGAAATGGGCGGAGGCAAATCGAAGAAATCGACAACATCATCAGGAACGCCCAAGTGGGCGCGACCTTACGTAATGAAAGCTGCGGACGACGCGCAGAACCTATACGACGCTGGAGCTCTCAGTCGAGTAGCCGGTTACAACAGTGATCAACTAAGAGCGGCTCAACTCACTCGTGACTTATCAGGGCACGCAAGCTCGTACGGCCGACACGCTGATAGATTGACCTCAGCAGCGAACACACGTAACGCTAACGCAAATCGTCTTGCTCGTGCAGCAGACATCATCGCAAGAGACGCGGGAAAGGATCCAGCGTTTGCGCAGGCTCAACGCGTGTACCGAGATGCAAGCGAACAGAGCGGTATCTTTGGTGCTGGTCATTACGGCACTGTAGCA
>CALGTL010000083.1 GCA_937901475.1 uncultured Dehalococcoidia bacterium | reverse complement strand
TCGCTAAGTTTTGACGTCCCCTTTCGGTATGGGTTATGTGTCAAGAGAATCCAAATGTGCGCTTCTAGGGCGAGTCAATTTCCTTGCTGGCCCCTACCCCCAGTGCTAGCATGAGCTGGCGGGATAACCCGCTCGTAAAGCAGAGGTAATATGGCCGTTGATAAAAAGACCAATGAGCGCCTTGAGGACCTTCATCAGAGGAAAGAGGAGGCGCAGGGAACCGGTAACGAAGCAAGGGTCGACCAGCAACATGCCAAGGGAAAACTGACTGCGCGCGAGCGTATAGCGCTTCTTCTTGACCCCGGCACTTTCGAAGAGGTCGATTCATTCGTTGTCCACCGAAGTTCATCTTTCGGCACGGCGGATCGCAAATATCCAGGCGATTCTGTCGTCACCGGCTACGGCAAAATCCACGGCCGTACTGCATATGTTTACTCGCAAGACTCTACCGTCTTCGGAGGGTCACTTTCCGAGGTAACGGCAGAGAAGATATGCAAAATCATGGATATGGCCACCCGCAACGGGGGACCAATCATTGGGATTGCCGACTCCGGCGGAGCACGTATCCAAGAGGGGGTGGACAGCTTGGCGGGCTATGGCGAGATATTCATGCGTAACACGCTAGCCTCAGGCGTTGTTCCTCAGATATCCGCGATTCTAGGCCCCTCCGCTGGTGGCGCAGTGTACTCCCCAGCGATCACAGATTTCACCCTTATGGTTCGGGGTATTTCTATGATGTTCATCACGGGGCCCGAGGTCGTGAAAGCAGTGACTGGCGAAGACATTACTCAAGAAGAACTGGGTGGTGCTGAGAGCCACGCGGCCTTGTCTGGGGTATCGCATTTCACACTAGAGTCAGAAGAAGAATGTATGGACACAATCCGTCATCTTCTTTCATTCTTGCCACAGAACAATCTCGACGACCCGCCAATCGCCGACCAAGATGACGACCCCGATCGAATCGACGAAGAGTTACGGTTGATTGTGCCCGACGATGCTAACCGCGCCTATGACATGCTTGATGTCATCACGCGAATTGTCGACAACGGTGAGTTTCTGGATATCCAGCGCGATTTCGCTCCCAACATCATCGTTGGCTTCGGCCGACTGGCTGGTCGGTCAATTGGAATCGTCGCGCAGCAGCCCGCTTATTTAGCCGGCGTTATCGACATTCATGCGTCGGTTAAGGCAGCTCGGTTCGTTCGTTTCTGTGACGCATTCAATATTCCGATAATTACCTTTGTAGACGTCCCTGGTTACTTACCCGGTAAAGATCAAGAGCACAGGGGCATTATCCGCCAAGGGGCAAAGCTGCTTTACGCATACGCCGAGGCCACCGTGCCAAAACTAACGGTTGTCACCCGCAAAGCCTACGGAGGTGCGTATATCGTAATGGGTTCGAAGCATCTACGTGCGGATGTCAATTTCGCTTGGCCAACGGCAGAGATTGCGGTGATGGGTCCAGACGCCGCAGTGAATATCATTCACCGTCGTCGTCTGGCCGAAGCTGAAGATTCTGTAGCGCTTAAGATGCAACTCGTTGATGAATACAAGGAGAATTTTGCCAACCCATACCGCGCTGCGGAGCGGGGGTTCATTGACGATGTGATAGACCCGGCTGAAACCCGGCCCAAGCTAATCAGAGCATTGGACATGCTTCAAAACAAGCGCGACACCCTACCACCCAAAAAACACGGAAACATTCCACTCTAAACCGCCTGCGCTTCCGGTGGCACGCTTGCTCGTGCTTACAGGCACGACTAGAATATGCCGCGCGTATTCAATCAGGAAAGCGCACCCTGAATGGAGATGGGCCTATTCAGCTGTAGTGATTAAGCGCCCCCAAACTTTTACCGTTGCCTAGGGGTACCGAGCATGCGAGTTACTAATCGCACGCTCTTCCAGTGATTTCGTGAGTAAGCAAATTACTCAATCAAAGGAAAATATGAAATGCTAGATCTTTTGAACATTGCACGCACGGAAGCCGAGGGGGGTGACCTCGAAGGGCTTCTTGCCAGCCTTTACGATACATCTGATGTTCGCCCTGCGGGCTACCCTGACGCCACCATCTGGCAAGGCGGTAGTTTTGACGGGAAAGTTAATCCCATAGCCCACTCGCTAACCGATGCCTATGCTTTACTAGGCACGGTCGCAGCGATTGATGTACTAGGCCTTCCCTTCTACGCAGTACCTATGTGGTCGCAGATTCGACATGACAAAAACCTGGAGCCACTTAGCTGGTTTGGCAACATGCCTGCCACTTCGATTAAGTGGTCAACAGCAGGCGATGCCTACGTAAATGATGGCAAAGGTGGCAAGGTCGTTGTCATGGGTAAATCTGGGAACGCCCCGCTACGCACGCAAGCAGGAGTCTACTGCAACGTCCGCCCTTACGGGCTCACTACAGTGGTCCGTTGTATGCCATGCCTGCCCTACTCCCAAGATAAAGCCGCTTTCCATGTTGATGCCGAAACTGGAATTGTCCACTCCGAGATGAATACTCCTGGGGTTCAAATGGCATATGCGGGGCGGTTGTTCTTGAAGATGGTCAATGACACTAAGAGGATTGGCAGAGTCGCAATGAAGCCAACCCAAGCAATGGAGGACGGTATCAACGCCGGACTCCTTTCGTGGATGCTGCAAGGCACTCAATTCACCATAGGTCGCAAGTATGCGGTCGACGGCTACGATGAACATCGTGAAGCAGTAGACCGCATCATTGCATTGCTTCCTAGTGACTTCAAAGATGGAATGGAATCGTGGAGTGGTCGGATAGAACAGCACATCTCCGACACTAACTTCGGTCTTTTGATTTGGGACCTTATTGAGAAACAGGGCAACATCGTCCTAGCCACCGACCTTGATGGTGACCGGTTAACAGATCTATTGGCCGATGTGTCTGACCCCTTGCGCAGATTCGGTCAATTGGTGATTGACCACATAGGCAGCGGTGACAAGATGGATAGCAAGATGTGGAATGACATGGGGTACACGACTGGCAACGGTCGCGACATGACATCAGTCATGTACCGCATGGAAGGACCTCCTATCCATGAGCAGACTCTTGGTTCAGCTGACGCAATGCTTCTCCGTCTCCTCGACGGTGACGAGTCGATGGGTGGCACGAAGAGTCCTTACGACCCTCGTATTCATTTCGTCTTGATCAGGGATGCCTATATCGACGCGAACCCTGGTAATGCGGAACTTAAGAATTGGCTCGATGCAGCACTCGCCACTTTTGACAAGGTCTATTCCGGCACTCGCCCGGGATTTCTCGAAGGCTACAAGGCCTTGAAAGAAGCTATCGCGCCTTGGGGCGCATAATCATTTTTTTTATTTGCAAGGAGTGAGTACCACTGATGCGCAAGAAGGTAACCGTTGTTGGAGCAGGTAACGTAGGAGCAACCACGGCTCAACGCCTCTTTGAGAGGGGTTATATGGACGTGGTACTCGTAGATGTGGTTGAGGACATGCCGCAAGGGAAGGCTCTCGATATCGCTGAGTCTGGCCCAGTGCTGGGAGTTGACGCGAGCATCATCGGTTCGAATGGCTATGAACAGACCGCCAACTCTGATCTTGTAGTCATTACTGCTGGCATCGCCCGCAAGCCAGGCATGAGTCGTGATGACTTGTTGTTCACTAATATGAAAATCGTTGGTAGCGTGACGCAGGAAGTCGTCAAGTATTCTCCGAATGCTACATTAATTGTTGTATCAAATCCTTTAGATGCTATGGTTCAGCATTCTTGGAGTGTTTCAGGGTTCCCCAAGAATAGGGTTCTTGGCATGGCTGGTGTACTCGACACCGCACGGTTCCGTACGTTTCTTGCGCAAGAACTAAATGTTTCAGTCAAAGACGTGCAGGCATATGTCCTTGGTGGTCATGGTGACCAGATGGTGCCGTTAACCCACTATACGACCATTGGTGGAGTGCCCATAGCAGATCTCCTGAGCACAGAAGCGCTTGAGCGCATCATTAAACGCACCCAAGGTGGCGGTGGTGAAATCGTTGCTCTGCTTAAGACGGGCAGTGCTTTCTACGCACCATCCGCTGCAGTGGCGGAAATGGTGGACGCGATACTCCTAGACCAGAAGCGCCAGCTACCGTGTGCTGCACTTCTGGAAGGTGAGTACGGCCTAACCGGTGTGTACATGGGTGTGCCTGTGATCCTAGGTGCTGGCGGTGTTGAGAAGGTTGTTGAGCTCGAACTTACGGCGGATGAGAAAGCCTTGCTATCAACGTCCTCAGAAGCAGTTCAAGAGCTAGTTGACGTCATGGCCAACGCACCAAAGGTGTAGCTCGGGTGCCACCACGTAAGTTCATTCCGCTCACGGCAATCGAAGAATTCGACGAAGAATCCATCGCGTTTACCGATGTAGTAATCGCCTTGTACCTGGAAGGGCTTCCTGTCGATATCGATGAGGAAGGTGAGCAGGTTTTTGAATCGGCCCCGCTCACTGAGGCGGTGATAGGAGCATTTTGCTTGGGATGTGCCATTGGCATTGAGTATCCTGAGCGGCTTCTGGCCATCCTCACGCAGACTCACGTTGATGAATTAGATGAGATTATCAACGAGTGCCGTGGGTCGCTGACGCAATGTATCGAAGAGGCTAGAGCCGCGGCAGAACCGATCGAAGCTGAAAGTTTCATCTCGGAGATGACTGGCGGTCTGGATGAGCGTCCATATGCCAGTGCAGAGACTGCGCAGAGCGCTTTAAGCATGAGCTTCGAGTACGGGTGCATCCTTGCTTACGTTGAACGTGGTGTTGCGATTATGGTTCGAAATGAATTCAATCGCAGCGAGGAAGTAGCCGCTGAAGAGCCTGAGGAAGAGGAGCAGGAACAGGAGGAAGATATGGGTAGGAAAGTAGGTTCAGCTCCTTACCATTCCCTTCAAGAATTTGCCGCTGAGATTGTTGCTGCGTACGAGGCCGATATCGGCCTACTAACTCTTACTTAGTGCAGCACTCCACTATGCTCCTCTAGCCAGTGCTTTTTTTCTAAACTGGAAGATGATCAGCGTCCTCTGGAGGTTCAACCTCAAAAGTGTTGTTTATAGCAGAAATGTATTGGTACTGACCGATCGTTGCTGCTAGCTCCACGACCCATCGTTCGCTGTGCCTCGTGACCAATCCTTCAAACAACGAGATCTCAACCTTATTCGTCTGTAACAGTTGGCGAACGAAGAGCACAATGTCTCGTTCATCCGGTCCCAGTCCACTGACGTCTTCGCGATTACGCACGGCTTCAATCGCTTCCTCACGGATTCCAGCACTGCGTCCCGCTTTGACGTGCGCAGCCCATTCATAACGAGCGTCCTTTTCGCGCGAGACTGCGATGACTGCAAGTTCACGCTCGATCGGTGAAAGAGTTGAGCCTAAGCGAATCTGTGCACCCGCCTGCATCACTTTCTGTGCAAGCCCAGGGCTATGCATCAGCACGCTAAAGGGTCCGCGAACACCGTGAAGTACCTCTACGATTGAGTCGAACTCTGCGTGCTGCTCCTCAAGGATTTCTGATTTGTCGACTATCATCTTGATGCGGGGCATTTTTACCTCTCTTGCGATTGTGGTTCCGCGATATCATCGTTGGTGGCGATAAGTGGCTCCTTGTATATTAAATGGAAGAGGCCCCTCAAGCGAAGGGCCTCTTCCATTTAATATACAAGGATTGGTTTTTAGGCTCGGACGCTGGCCTTAGAGAGCAATTTCTTAGTGCTGACGATGTGACGCCCTAGTCCCAACTCTTTGGGCGTCAAGCCCATCGCCATCCCTACTAATTGGGGAAGGTGCAGGATTGGCAAGCCGATTTTTTCGCCACGCTGGGCCTGTGCCTTGGGCTGTTGGCCGTCGAGGTTGAGGTGGCACAGCGGGCACGGCGTGACCATCGCGTCCGCCCCGGCTGCCTTAGCATTGTGAGTGTGCTTGCCCACCATTTCCATCGAGTTCTTCTCATTGATTAACATTATTGGGAAGCCGCAGCATTGTAGCCGGCCTGGGAAGTTGACTGCTTCACCTGACAATGTTTCGATAATGCGTTCAAGGTACTCGTTGCGGCCAGGGTTTTCGTCAGTACCTAGTGCGTTCGACGGGCGCAAGATGTAGCACCCGTAGAATGGCGCAATTTTCATATCCTCAAGAGGGTTCGTTACGAATGTCTTGAGAGTGTCAAGGCCAATTTCCTCCACTAAAACCCAAGCGAGGTGTTTGATGACGATACGGCCAGTGTACTCAAGGCCTTCCGGCTTGAGTTCTTGATTGACTTCGGCCAAGTAGTCAGGGTTGTCAAGCAATCGCTTGTTGGCCTGCGCCATAACACCCTGGCAGGTGGAGCAAATTGTCATGATCGTCGTTAGGCCCATACGCTCGGCCATAGCGAAAGTACGAGCATTGAGGGTGTCACCCAATTTCAGGCCCTTCTCTTGAAGGACTCCTGCGCCGGTGCAGGCTGCTCCCACGATTTCTTCGAGCTCAATTCCCAGTTTATTTGCGACAGCGATAGTGGAGTCGTACAGCTCAGGTGTACCACCGCGCGATACACAACCCGGGTAGAACGCATACTTCATTCGATCAATCCTCCAGCCACTATCGATTTCAATATTGAGGTACTCATCCCGAAGGCCAACCGCGTTTTCTTACTTTGACAGTCTCTTAAAGATCCGGCCGACCGCATCGGCTCCAGGGCGCCTTGGGTGGAAAGGGCCTGAGCGCAATGGCAGCTTACCGCGGCGAAGTGTCCGGAAACCCAACATGGCATTATCCATGAGTTTGATAATGTTCGTTCGGCCCCAGGTGTCAATCGCAAGCATGGGTTCGTCGAGCGAGCCCGAGTGCGCTACCGTTCGAGCGAACGATTCAATATGCCGCGCGCCCGGCGTGTTAGTCATGCCAGCTTCAATAATCGACTCGCGGAGGTCCATAATTCGATCCATAGGTGCCACGCCCTTGGGGCATACATCCACACACATATAGCAACGCGTGCAATCCCAGACTCCTGAGGATTCGTTCAGTGACTCGAGGCGTTGCTGCGTTTCATCATCGCGCGGGTCGGCGACAAAGCGGTAAGCCTTCGCAAGCGCGGCGGGGCCAAGGAAATTCTTGTCCACCTCTAATACGGTACATGCTGATACGCAAGCACCACACATGATGCACCCCATCGGGGTCAGCAAATTAAGCATCGATTCATTCGATGCAATATATTCACCCTCTGGTTCTTCACCACGAGGCTGAAGGTAAGGCTCAACGGCGCGTACTTTCCCCCAGAAGAACTGAAGATCTACGACGAGATCCTTGACCACACGTTGGTTGTTCATGGGCTCAACCAGCACCGCCTGGCCATCCGGGGCGACATCGAGCATCTTCGTCTTGCAAACCAAGGAGGCGCGGCCGTTGACCGTCATCGCACAGGACCCGCAAATCGATGCTCTGCATGAGCAGCGAAGGGCCAGCGACGGATCGTCTTCTTCACGCACCTTCATGAGCGCATCTAACACTGTGAAATGGTCGGGAACTTCTATTTGGTAGTCCTGAAGGTGAGAGCCTTGCTCTGCCGATTCAGGATCATAGCGACGAACCCGTAAGTTAGCCTGCATCTAACGCACTCCTACGTGTCCCATGTATGAGACAGACTTCAGAATCATAGCCCAATGCCAAGGGGGTTTCCCTTCATCTTGTTTCCGCTGGTCCAGTCCATCGGATCAAAATCTCTACTTAGTACACGCGCTTCTGAGGCTCCCAGCGAGTCATTGCCACCGGAAGAGTAGTTGCCTGCGGCCCCTCTTCCGAGAACGTCACGGCTGTGTGCTTCATCCAATTCTCATCGTCACGCTCTGGCATATCTTTCCGAAAATGGGCGCCCCTGCTTTCCTTACGAAGAAGACCACCTGCGCATATAGCTTCCGCGCAGTCGAGCATGTTGCCAAGTTCCATATGGAAAATTAAATCAGTGTTGTAAACGGCTCCCTTGTGAATAACAGGGAGTTTCTTGTATCGCTCTTGCAGCTCTCGGACCTTGGCGGCGGCTAATTGCATACCTTCTTCGTTGCGGAAAACAGCCATGTGCTGGTTCATGACTTGACCCAGCTCCATTCGAACGGCGGCAGTGCGCTCGCCATTGTCGGCGCGGTCAAACAATCCTTTTATGCGTTCTTTCGTCTCTGACAGGTGAGTGTCCGCAATTGTGAAATCCTTCTGCTCGCGAGCATACTCAACAGCCTTCTCTCCAGCAATTTTCCCGAAGACAACGGTCTCCAACAAGGAGTTCGCGCCAAGGCGGTTCCCGCCATGGACACTGACGCACGCGGTTTCCCCAGCGGCGAAAAGACCCTTGACTCCGTTCCATCCTGCCGTGCCCGTTACATCCCATGCACGGGTATCTACGTCTGTCTTCAAGCCACCCATGATGTAGTGCTGCCCAGGCCTAATCGGTACTGGCTCGGTAACCATATCCACACCAGCGAAGTCATAAGCAACCTCGTGAATATACTTGAGCCTCGTCAGGATGGTTTCCGCGCCCAAGTGGCGCAAGTCAAGGAAAACACAACCATCGACACCACGTCCTTCTTCAATTTCGGTTGCTTCTGACCTAGAAACCACGTCCCGCGAAGCGAGTTCTTTCATCTTCGGAGCGTACTTCTCCATGAAACGTTCGCCTTCGGAATTTATAAGGTAAGCCCCTTCACCACGTGCAGCCTCGGTGAGTAGTACTCCGTTACCTGCCAATGTTGTTGGGTGGTACTGAACCATCTCCATGTCTAGCAGCGTTGAGCCCGCGCGGTACGCTAGTGCCATTCCATCGCCGGTACAAATCAGCGCATTCGTCGAAGGTTCAAAAGCTCGGCCCACTCCGCCTGTGGCGAGAATCACTGCCTTGGCAGTAATCGATTGGATTTTACCTGTGAGCATTTCCATCGCGATAACGCCGCGACACTCACCGTTCTCGATGATTAAATCCGTAACAAACCACTCTTCGTAAGAGCGCACACCTGCCTTAAGTATTTGCTCGTACATAACGTGCAAAATCGCCTGCCCGGTGATGTCTGCGACAAAGAAGGTCCGGGCGTAGCTGGCTCCGCCAAATGCGCGAGTCCCAAGGCGTCCCTCATCATCGCGATTGAAGATGACGCCCATGTGCTCTAAGTTGATGATTTCCTGAGGAGCTTCATTGCACATCAGCTCAATGGCATCCTGGTCACCCAGGTAATCACTACCTTTGACAGTGTCGTAGATGTGGGAGTCAACCGAGTCTTCCCCGCCTCCCAGTGCGGCGTTAATGCCCCCTTGCGCAGCGTTGGAGTGACTGCGAACGGGATGAACCTTGCTCATCATGGCCACGTCGGCCCCTGAGCGATAGGCGGAGATAGCGGCTCGCATGCCTGCGAGCCCCGCTCCCACAACAAGTACGTCGTGGTCTGCCATGGTGTTTTGACCTGCTTTCGGAGGAAAATCGGTTGCAGTTTACGAATATATCAGAGGCGGCTCGCCCGAACAACGCTCAATAAGGCAAATATTCGACCGGAATTGCATTTGGGATAAGAATTCGCGTATCTAGCGAGAAGCCAACCAACTTCCAACACCGTCCTGGTTGATTTCAAGCCAACGAACGCTCAATCGAATGCGCTCCAGCGATTGCTGTATGGTGCGCATAGCGGACGGAGTTGGGTTCGAGTCAAAAAAGCTCTCAACCTCATCATGTCGTTCCATGTTCGTGAAGCCTCCAGTGATACCCACGATACGCATGATTGCAAATCCCCCTTTACCGTAGCGGCGATCGAACTCTGCCCAATTGTCTTTAATGAACTGCCACGTGAGGTCACGGCCCAGCTTGTTCCCTGCAGTCTGAACTACCACAATCATCGTATCCTGTGACCGCACCTCACCGCCCATCGATCGATTAAGTAAGTCTTGAAGCAGGCCTTGGTCTGAGAATCGAGTAAGGGCTCCGAGTATCCGAACCTTCTCTTCCGCAAGGGTCGCATTCTTATGAAGGTCCCACAGAGTGTCGTAGATCGAGCGGTCGCCGTTCTGGGCAACAAGGCCGAACACTAATCCCCGTAAATCAGGATGAAGAGACTCAGGGTCGTCAAGGTATGCGTCGAAACGCCTCTTGGCTTCCGCTATAGTGCCGGCCCCGCCGTACCCACCGTGCTGGCCAAGCGCAGTGCTTCTCAGCAAAGCATCCAAGTGCTGTTCACCAGGTTTCGCATCCCATCCTGTCGAATCTGCGACTCGCTTGAACAGCGAGCGACCAAAACTACGATAGCTTTCAATGAATGGGGCATCGATGAGCAAACCCTCAAGCCCTTTGAGATTGGCCGCCAGATCCCCCCAAACCGGTGCATCGGTCTCGCCGGTGTAAGCGCCTGCGAGGGAGAGGAAAACCGTGGCAGGTAAGCGACCGGACCTCATCAGAGCGTAGGCATCGTTCTGAAGGCCTAGGCGATCAACCGAGGAAATGCCCTGGCCCGCGATCTCATCACGCAATCTCGTCCATTCATCTACAGAGTAGTTAGCACGAAAGAACCCGGTCTGCCCGGCGTTCACTTTTACCCAGCCTTGAGTAGCCGATAGAGAAACAGATGCCGATGAGTCTTCCATGAGCAAGGAGGTCCCCACGTTACCCGCGCTGGCGATGCTAACGGGAACCTGCCAAATTGTTGCATCCGGCTGCTCATCGAGAAGGTGGTCATAAAGGAAGCGTTGCTGTCGGAGTTCGAGCACCGGCTCTGTGCCGACACGATTGATACTTACGTCGAGCACCGGGTAGCCAGTCTGTTTCACCCAGGAGTTCATAATTGCCGTCACAGGCTTGCTAGAGGCATCGGCTAGGGCTGACCAGAGGTGCTCGGTTCGGGCATTCCCATACTCGTGGGCTTTTAGATAGTCATGAAGGCCCTTTTGGAATACCTCCGCCCCCAGGAAATCTTCAAGCATCCGAAGAACAGAACCGCCCTTGCTATAGCTGATGGCATCAAACAACTCCCGTATCTCCGCGGGGTCGTCAACGTTTGCCTCGATGGGGTGAGATGAGCGCAGGCCATCTAGACTGAGCGCAGAGTTCGTGTCCATGGATACGAATTGAGTCCACATTTCCCACTCGGGATAGCAAAAGTCGACAGCCTTATCGCCCATCCAAGACGCAAAGCTCTCGTTAAGCCAGAGGTCATCCCACCACTCCATTGTCACTAGGTCACCAAACCACATGTGGGCCATCTCATGAGCAACCACTTCCAGTATTCGTTGGCGTGATTGAGCTGCAGAATTCTGAGGGTCAAATAGCAATGCCGTCTCGCGGTAAGTAATCGCTCCCCAGTTCTCCATAGCGCCCGCAGCAAAGTCAGGTATTGCTAGGTGATCCATTTTTGGAAGCGGATAGTCGATTCCAAAGTAGTCGTTCATGTAGTCGAGTATCCGGAGGCTATTTTCTAGCGCGAATCTACCTTGCTCTTCCTTACCACGCGTCGCGAAAACACGAATCAGAGTTCCATTTGAAGAAGTCTCCTCAACGCTCCCCAGGTCTCCCACCACGAAGGCGACGAGGTACGTAGACATGGGCGGCGTAGCATCGAATCGCACTGATTTCTTGCCGCCGGCGATAAGAGATTCTGAAACAGCAGGCATATTAGACACCGCAGTAAGGTCGGTCGGAACTACTAGGGTGACTTCGAATATCGCCTTGAATTGCGGTTCGTCCCAGCATGGGAAGGCACGGCGGGCATCGGTCGCCTCGAACTGAGTCGTCGCCAGGTAACGGGGCTCGCCGTCAGGGCCTTCGTATTGGCTACGGTAAAATCCGCGCAATTGATCGTTCAGTGTGCCAGTGAACGCCAAGGACAAAACTGCATCCCCCGCAGGCACTTCGCTCTCTAGTAGCAACGTTGCGCGTTCGGAGTCTTCGTCAATACTGGCCGAAGCCGTTATCAGCGTTCCGTCGGCTAGGGTCACGTAAGCAGCAGTGATTTCCATCTCGGCAGCGTTCAATAGAATCTCGCCAGTCGGCTCTGCTACCTGTATCTCGATACTCTCAGAACCGTCGAATGTGAATGAGACAAGATTAGGCTCGAGTTGCATGGTGTAGCGGATGGGGCGCACATTCGTGGGCAACCGATGAGACGTAGAGGACGTCATTTAGTACTCCAAAGGGCGTTGATTGGAGAGCGAGGATAGCAGTTAACGGTCTCATCTTGTCGGCTGTGCGGAGCATGTTGAGTTGAAAACCTAAGGGTTTCGCAATCAGATAA
>CALGTL010000082.1 GCA_937901475.1 uncultured Dehalococcoidia bacterium | reverse complement strand
AAGCGTAGAGCAGGTCACTGGCAGCTTGATGGTTCATCACGGCATCACGCATACCCTCACACGCGAGAAACTCAGACTGCTTGAGGACAAAGCCCATGCCGTACTTCTCTTCAAGCTCTGCCCACTCCTCCTTCACGATCTTCTTGCGCTTGTCCCCTTCGGGACCCATGACATACTCTTCCACGAATATCTCAGGCTCAAGGATCGCCGAGTGCGCAGCAGAGCCAAGCGTGAACGCTGCTGTGGTAGTCGTTCTGGGGTTGTCAAAGCTCCACTTGAGGTGGGCAGCGCTGCGGTTCATGGTGCCGAGGTTGCTGTTCGACGCTGCGATCAGGGAGTGATACTCCCGATCCGTGACGCCTAGGTACATCCCCGGTTCATGCAGGACACTGTCGGCGTCTATCACTTGGCAGCCCCTGTCTTTTGGTACTTCGCCACAAGGTCCTCCACTGCAGCGATAATTATTTCGGTGCGCGACTCGCCTCTTGCAATTCGCACAGCCTCCATGTAGGTGTGGAGTTTGTACGGTAAGCGGGTGGAAACAATTACGTTTTTAGGGGGAATTCTTTTCGGCGGCATCCAGCCTCCTTGGTTGGTTGGTGTATACTCCCGGTACACAGTAGCCCCGGTTGGTCCGGTGCGCAAGTGCGTTACTTCAATGGCACTTTATTCCCCTGCCTTCCACGGGGCTATCTTGATGGTCAGTTGCAAATCGCCATCAGTGCCAACGCCGCTTGCGAATAGCCCAAGCTCGTTAGGGTTGAGCGGCTTTGTTCTCGGCATCCAATTTGGGAGAGGGCGTTGCCTGCCTTCTCCCCACTGGTAGGAGTCTGAGAAGTCATCGTGTACTTCGGCACCATGCACGAACCCTACATTGAAGACGGTTCCAAGCGGTAGCACGAAGAGGTGGTAGGAGTTTGCCGTGTCCACCACGCGAGCCATCGCGGGATACAATTCCATGCCCTCGCGTTGTTCGCCGCACAGGTCATTCTTGACTCGCTGTAGCTCTCGCCAGTCATGGACGGCTTCTTTCTTCAGGCGCTTAATCGACAAGTACGTCATACCTGCGCCAAGCTCCCGTTGTTGGACTTGGTACCGGGAGTTGAGCCAGACGGTTAAGTTATTGTCTGTCGCGTCTTGCTCCAAGCCTTGCGGTATTGGGCACTTCCTGAATTTAGTCCAGCCTATATGGCTACTCATGGTGTCCCCCCTTGGTGTGGTAAAATGCTACGGTATACAATAACACCCCTGTCAACCTCAAGCCTTGTGTTATTTTTCAGGTATGAGATCCAAGCCCTACCCCGAACGCAAGGCGGCTAAGTTTCGCCGCCACTTTTATAGCAAGACCTACCTCAAGGCTATTCAGGAGATGCCGTGCCTCGTATGCCGTCGCTCCCCGTGCCATGCCCATCATCACCCGACCAAGGGCGCTGGCGGTACGTGGCGTGACCTGACGCCGCTGTGCCCCGTGTGTCATGGCGAGTTCCATAGCCAAGGACAACGCACCTTTCAGGAGAAGCACGGCTTGGACTTGCGCGAAGAGGCGCAGAAGGTTTACAATTTCCTTAGTCAGCTTCGGCAGACATGATATAGGAATAGTGGCGGGCGGGGTGGTGCCCGGCTCACCTGTGAGTGAAGTGAGAGCGTTTAGAGAAGCCCTCCCGGCTAATGGATTGTCGCTCCCTTCCCCGCCCATCCTGTGTCATCACTAAACCATTGAAGCAGGAGGTAGTATGTCAGCAGCAGCATTGTCGTGGGCTCTTAGTATTCGTGGCCTTCGTCCGAATGATTCCCTTACGTTGATTCGATTGGCAGACCTGTCGAACGGTGAGTGTGAAGCCTTCCCCACGATCAACGGGTTGGCAGAACACATAGGGGTAACCCGCCGCACCCTCTTCCGCTCAATCCATACGCTAGAGGACACAGGGGCTATCGAGCGCATCAACCGCTTTCGCCCAGATGGCTCCCAAACAAGCACATGTTACCGCCTACTTGTGCCTAGGTTTTTCACCGCCAACACCCCAGTGTCAGAGTTACCGACCCCCAGTGACACGGAGGTCACCCTTGTTACCGGTAACCCTGTACAGGTAACAAGTAACAACCCCCCTATAGTCCCCCCTGAGAGTCACCCCTTCCTCGACTTCAAAGGCGTGTACCCCAAGCGCCTTGGTGGACAGCGATGGCAGGAGGCAGAGAAGAAGTGGCAAAAGCTCGACCCAGCCGCACGACAAGTCGTGCTAGATGGGGTGGATGGGTACGTAGCTCACCTCAAGGACCGGGGAAAGCTGAACTCTGAGTGGGTGCTACAGGCTGCGACATTTTTGAATCAGAAAGCATACCTTGAATTCCTCGACCAACCGACGAAGGCCAAACTCAACCGGCTACCCAAGGGTTATAACTCTGACATGCCGGGGTTTGGATAATGGGATTCACTGACACCGATATCCTTCGCGCCAAGGAAGTCCAAGCCTACACAGACAAGTACCTTATCGGGGTCAATCAATACCCACTAGGCACGGGATTCCCCACATGGGATGGAGCCTGTGACGAGACGGGCGGTAGGGGGTTGGGCGATTGGTGGTACACCATCATCGGAGGGGCAAGTAACGCTGGTAAGACACAGCTGGCGCGCTTCCTCGCTCGACGTGCAGCAGAGCATGGCTACGTGCCAGCATTCATCACCATGGAGGTCAGCACTAGCGGCTTACAGCGCCACTACTACAGCAATGTGTCGCCTAGCTTCGGCTACTACGACCTGCTCCCATTCCGGTTCGACACCGGGAGCGAGGCTGTGGTACAGGGCAAGCGGAAAGCCTTAACAAAAGAGGTCAATGATTTCAGTGAGGGCACACGTAGTCTCGTTGTCGTGGAGCATGACGGCAGACCTACTATCAGCGAGATCGTAGAGCAGGCCCATGCGCTCAAGGAACACGTAGGCGTGACTCACTTGTTTGTTGACCATGCCCAGCTGGTCAAGGCCCCGAAGCACATGGACATAGCGGAGGCAGCGGAGGAGTTCAGCGAGCAGATGCGCATGTTTGCGCACAAGGAAAAGGTCTGCACCGTAGTGCTGTCGCAGTTAAACCGGACGGCATCTAGGGACAGGGAACGAAGGCCCACGATGCATGACCTATGGGGAGGGACAGCCATGGAGAGTAACGCGAATCAAGTAGCGATGCTCGACCATAGCAGAAATGCCATGGACCCTCAGTTCCCGCACATACTGCGCACCTACGTGATTCTTGATAAGAACCGGGAAGGCCCAGCCAAGCTAGAGATCCCCGTAGAGGTGAACTTTCGTACAGGGATGTGGCGCGAGGCCAGTGACGATGAGCTAGGGCTTTGGCCCTAGGGTAAAAAAAAAGGGGGGAGGCTTTCGCCCCCCCCCTTTTTTGTTCCTCATTGTACCCACCCCTACTCCCTGCCGCTCCTGTAGTAAGAGCTTATGTCAGCTAGGACCCATGCGGAGATCACTCCCGCTGCGTACCCAGCTACAAACACGATAAGCACATCTTGTAGTGCTGCGCTGAAGATATTCATATTCGGCAGACATGATATAGGAATAGTGGCTGACCACAGGAACACGTATATGGGGATACGGGAACTTCTACGGGCTCAACCTCATCCGCACCCTCCGTGTGACCGTCGCTCCTAACCAAGTCGTCATTTGGGTCATCGGTCCACGCCCAATGCTCCCAGCGTCCTCGCTCTATTCCACGGTGCTTGCCGTCGTGTCCAGCGACCCTGCGGCAAGGGACGCCAAGGTGAGTGGAGGGACAGCGTTTTGCGTTAGTCATGGCGTTGTCTCCTTTTCTTGCTGCTGCCAAAGCGCATATTCGTAATCGGCTTTCATGTCCGTTTTCATGTCCGTGATCCAGTGGTCTGCTATCTCGTACCAGTTCACCTCCTGCAACGCGCTGTTCAAGAGGTCCGATAGCACAGATGCCGTCTCAAGTATGGGGTGGTCCCGGTGTTGCTCCAAAAGCTGATCGGCCATGTCGATGCGGGGGTCGATGCGTTTCCCGTATTCCTCGTCCCGCCCCACCCCCGCTATTGCGTTGCGAGCCATCTCGCGGGTGTGGTCGTAGCTCCCTTCGTCATTCGACAGCCACAGGTTGACAAGCCAAGTCTCATAATTGTGCCACCCGTTGTACCCGCCGCCGCTAGTCACCGCCCGCTCCGGGTAGGTGCATGTGATCCATCGACCACGGTCTCTTTGGTGGTTGCAGCAGGTGTGCTAACACCTTTGAGTCCGCCACCTTTGATACTAGGTCCCCTACCACGCGCCACCTGCCTGCTGCCGCTTTGTCCTTCCGTGACTGATCCTTGCTGTTGGCTTGTGCCTGTGCTACGAGTTGCAGCAGGTGCTTCTGGAATTCTTTCCCGTCCATATCGTTCCTTGGTTTCAAAGGTTTTGGATTTCTTTGCTGCACGGACTTTATTGTACGGTACCCACACCCACGCCTGCAGCCACGCTCCGTCCTGCTCGCGCGCCACGGTGTTGTAGATGTCCACCTCACACACGTCGTGCTTGTGGTACATGTCGTAACCCGCCGCTCGTACCTCGTGATTCGTGAGGTCAAGCGGAGGGGTGCGTTCTGGCTTGCTCATGCTACCACCCTCCTGTTGTCCACGCTAAGGCTATCCACTGCCCCATAGCGGGCCTCACAGAACAGGTCCACCGCATTCCCGATGTGCTTCTCGAACTCCTTGGCGTTGCGGCTGATCTCGAACTCCACCGCATCCTTCAGGCACCCGCCCGGCTCCCTGAACTCCACGGTCACTTCGATGGTCACCTTCCTCATGTCACACCCCCTGCTGTGTGTCGAGGCTCTTGGTCTCGGCCTTCTTCGGTGCGCCAATCGCCCGCTTGATCTTGTTTGCGACACCCTTGGGCAGCGCATCCACGCTAATCATGTGGTCAATGAGGTCGGTGATAGCTGAGATAAGTTTCTTTTCCATGGTAATTCTCCCGGTAGGTTATCTAAGGTGTTTTTTCTGCTGCAGCTGCACGACATGGCTGTCGTGGTACTCCCACAATCGCATCCAGTGTGCGACGTTGCTAGGGATACTTGTTTCCCCATTCTCATAGCGCCTCCAAGTGCGGTCGCTAACCCCGTATAGACCTGCCGCCTGTGTTTGCGATAGTTGCATACGTAGTCGCCACCCTCGTAGCGCCGTGCTGTTAATTGAACTCGCCTGTGGTGGTTCTAGACCCTGTCGTAAAGTCAACCACCATTTTCTGCATCTTTGTTAGGGCTGCCTGAAACTGATGGTTCCCCAATGCAGAGGGGGGTAGTGCCCCCACATCCTCGCCAGCCACGATTGCTGTCGCCATCAGGATTGACCACATGTCCCCACTGGCATCCAGCGCCTCACTCAACGCGAACTCAGTGCTGTCGCCCCAATGCGACCACCGTAACTTTGCTATAGCAGAGAGATTGTCTCGCAAGGAACACATCATCGCGGGTCCAGACGAATAGATAGCGCCTCTAAATATATCGGGTACCCATGGCGCACCAGACACACCGTCTCCCTCTACTAGCCCGCCCATTATCTCGGCCAGTTTATTGAGGATGTAGCAGTTCATGAGGACCGTTATGGCTGTCTCCATGACATCTCTTGGGTCCGCTCCCTTTGGGATCTGCTCAGACAATGGGCTCCACTGCATCATACTTTCGAACCTACTGTGTAGCAGGACCATGTCGTCACTGGTAATAAACGGCTCTGTCCCCGCTGTCGCGGCCATCTTTAGGTACTCTGCATGTAGGGTGGCGGCAGTGTGAATATTGATCTCACTCATTGCTTGACTCCTTTAGTGGTGGTGATACTGGTGGTCGTGCTATGCGGCCACCTGTGGCCGCATAGCTTCGATCACCTTAACGATGCGCCGCACCTCTTTGATGCAGGCTTCCTTGTCCCGTACTTCGTGGACTAGGATGCTGGTATCGTCCAGCATCCCTTCGCGCTCCATGTGCTTCCGAAGTCTGGCGTCTTTCTCAGCATATGCTGGAGAGCCCCAACCGCTACCGATGTCGAACGGTGCCCGTCCCTTCCAGCGGAAGCCCACCGCTCGGAAGTACACTGGCAGGCACATGGCGGTTGCTATGGCAGCAAGCTGTACGTGTTGGTCGGGTGTCTTCAGTAGGTTCACAGCACATGACGTTGTGCCTCTGCCGTGTGTGGCTGCGTTGTAGCCCTTTATCCCTACTCGGTAGCCCGCTTTTTCCAGCACGTCGGCCAGCACTAGCGTTGTAGCGCCCAGCCAGAACAGCGCCTCATCTCCTTGTCCAGCGTGTCCCCCTACTGGAGCCACAAGGTTCACGATTCGCGGCCCCGGTGCGACCGTCTCGTCCCTGCCATAGAACATTTTCTCAAACTCGCCGTTCCACATCCTATGGATGTCAAACTCGTCGCCTTGTTCCGTCCAGACATAGCGCGGCGTGATGTCTTCGGTCTCGGGCACAGCAGAGCGAAGCTCGTTCGCCATGTCAGCGATCCGCTCGACGCCCCCGGCCCACCCTTCGGATGCCAGTGTTTTCACTTCGTCCCAAGTGTTGGCGACGTTGCCTTCGGCACGACGCCCGTTCGCCCATTCCCACTTCCAATCGTGCGTCTTGGCGTCGCCGTCGCAGAACTCCCTACGCCACTGCTCCATGTATGTAAGCGAATGGCTGTCAACTTCCCACGGCTCATGGCAATCGCCTGTCTTCGTCTCAGCATAGTCTACATAATCCCGCATCCGGCCTTCGGCTAAGTAAAACTTGTTCGCCTTATCCCATTGGATTCTCAGACCCATATCCCCATGTACATAGGTGTCCATTATGCGCCTCCTGTGATTCCGACTTTCGCTCTGTCATCGTCCGTCCAACCTTCGGTTACTTCGTTCAGCATCACATCAACCGGGAGCGTGTCTTTCCCCCACGTTTCCCGCAGGTCCAGCCCTTGTTTGATGACACGGGAGCCAACCTCTTCGCCAAGTCCTAGCTTCGCTACTTTGTCACGAAGGCCCCACACAGCATCGAGCCACACTTTGTCGTGGCCGTACAGTGTCTCCTCGAGAGTCCTGTCATAGCCCAACCTACGAAGCTGGAATCTGCTGATCAGCGAGCTATCTTGCTGATTGCGGACGAATCCATGGACGCTACCCTTGCCACGGGTATTGTCTGCGACAACGAGCCTGAAGTCAGGGTGTACCTTGAAGTGTGGTTTGTCGAGGTTCTTGGCGATCCAGCCCTCTAGGTTCCCTAGGATCATGTTCAGCTGTACCCCTGCATCGGCGGGCATGTTGGCGAACTCGTCCAGCAAGAACAGCCCACCGTTGATGACGAAGTCAATGAATCCAGCTGCTACATAGGTGAACGCTCCGTCTTCCCCTAGGGGAAGCAACCAACCGAACAACTCGCTCGATGACATGCCAGCGGAGCATGTAGCAGCCCCGAACCGAAGGTCCAGAGAATCAGCAAGTTGCCTTGCCATGTGTGTCTTGCCAGTTCCCGAAGGGCCATAGAGCCACAGCCAACGGCTTGTCGCCTTGTCCTCGGGCATAGCGACGACCCTACGGCATGCCTCAAACCTTCGGTGGCAGGCACCCTTGATCTCCCGAAGCTCGCCAGCAATCGGCACTTTGTGGACAACTATGTTGACGTTCGCCTTGACCTCTTCGACGATGTCGGGGACTAGGGATTGCAGCGCCATTTCCACAGCTTCGCTGATCCCTAGGGCGTCCCACACTTTCTTTTGCGCCGGATCGACCTTAGAAAGGTCAACCTTGGCATACTCGGCAACCTTCGGTTCCGGTAGATCCGGTTCCGGTGTCGGTTCCGGCTCCGGAGTCGGTTCCGGTGTTCTCACCTTCGGTGTTGGTGCTGGTATGGGTGAGGCGATCACGGCCTCCACGAGACTGCGTAACTTTTCTGATTTCGGGAGTTTCGGCTTCCCATTGGCAATCTGCTCCAAGGTATTAGGCCGTAGGCCGCATAGCACCGATATCAGGATCTGAGCCCTACGAGATTGATCATACTTCGACTTATGACGAGCCGGTAACGGCTTCCCCCAATATCTCGTGGCAGGGTTCGCTTCGGGAACTTCGTACTCCCTAGCCAATCTCCTACGGTGTGCTGTAGTCAGGTGAAACCCAAGCGATTCTTGCAACTCGGAGCATAGCCTCCGGTTACCAATCAACTCGGCCTGCCATTGTGGGACGGTTTTGATGTAAGGCATGTGCGTTTCTCCCCAGAGAAATAGTGTGGTCCTACGGTACTGCAAAGCAGTGTGCGGTGGTGAGCCGCTAAACTTGAACCGCCTTCTTACGAAGGCCCTCAAGAACACTGCTGGGTAGAGATCCCTACGGGGTAAAGGTAAGATCCCCAATGTTTTGTAGCTCAAGTTGGTTGACAACAAGCTTTGTCAGGACTTCGTCCGGCGCAGCTTCGCACTCTGCCATGTATGCCGCACTGTCAGAGACACGGAAAGGAACTTCGTTCCCCTGCACAGTCTCACGGACCCCGATTTCCCTAGACTCCCCGAAGGGACTAGAGAGTGTCGCGGTGAACATCACCGTTGCGATGGCTTCGCCATTGTAGTGAGCGACGAAGTCCAGCATCTGTTTGATGGTCTCGATCATTTTAAGCTCCCTTCGGCCCAGATGGATTCGGATTTGTCGAACAGTTCCAGTGAAACTGGCCCCAGCCACACTTGGCGGGAGATCCCCCAGCGGTCGTACCCAAGCTCCCAATCTATTCGATTGGGCCACACGGCT
>CALGTL010000081.1 GCA_937901475.1 uncultured Dehalococcoidia bacterium | reverse complement strand
CAGCCTGGAGGACCATTGCAAAGTTACCGTCTAGATATTGCGCCTCCGGGTCAAATCCACCGGCATGCGCGATTTTTTCGAGTAGAAAATCTGCGAGTACCTGGTCGCTAGTACATTTGTCCCCAATCAATGCCCATCCTGTAACACGAACAATGAGGTCTTCCCTGCGAGCGGTATGCCAGGAACGCATTGGAGAAGGTTTAAACCGTAAAGTTATCATCTGTAGAAAATACATTCTCGAGCGAGCAGGTGCTAGTGGCTCACTCGTCAAATCGCTGAGCGGGGATCCGATGTGCCCGACAGAGTACGACAATTATAGAGGCTATCGTTTACCACTTGCCGAGGCATTTGTTGTAGACATGCCTCTTAGCATATTAAATGCCTCGCCGATCCATTACTTGGTTCACCTGGCAATGCTCTGCCGATGATTATGCTCCGGACGCTAAGCGTAAACCGAGCTTATAACAACTACCTAAACCTTGACGCTCCCCCTGAATCCCATTAAGTCTCCTCTAATGCACTTTCCTTAACAATTCCTGTTAACGCACCGCACTTCGTTCACACGCGAAGGCGCAATTCGATCGTGTGAGCAGTGCTGGACCGCTTTTCTCGCAGCGTGTTGTTCTATGCTGTAAGGAGAACCAATTCCCTAGGTGCATCTATGTGTGGATTTGTTGCGATGATTTCCAAGAACGGTCGGCCTGTCTCTCGAGAGCAGGTCAACCGGATGAGCGAAGATATTGCCCATCGAGGCCCGGATGATGCCGGTGAATGGTTCAGCGATTGGTGTGCCCTAGGTTTCCGTCGCCTATCAATCTTTGACCTCTCCTCGCATGGGCATCAACCAATGATGGATCAAACGGGCACCTTCGTGATTGCCTACAACGGTGAGGTTTACAATTTCCCTGCTTTACGGAAGGAGTTGGAGGACGAGGGCGTGATGTTTCGCTCAAACTCTGACACGGAAGTGGTTCTTCAGGCGTATATCAGATGGGGCTCAGCCTGCCTGGTTCACTTCCTAGGGATGTTCGCTTTCGTGATTGTGAACGTACGAACCCATGAAGTATTCCTCGCTCGAGATCAGTTCGGAATAAAGCCGCTTTACTTCACTGAATCCAAAGATTTTTGGTGGTTTTCGAGCGAGATTAAATCCTTTAGAAACGCAATGAAATTTCAATTGAACCATGATGTGCTCTACGAGCAGATGATCTTCTCTCGAGTCGCAGGCACTAACACTCCGTTCAAGGACATTTACAAACTAGGTGCAGGCACTTTCTGGCGACTAACACCAGGTCTGCGCCCCTTGGTCCATACCTACGCGAATCCCACCGACTCTTTGAACCCGCAGTCCGCCACAGATGAGGATTCTTTGCTCAAGCAGTTGCAAGCATCTTTAATTGAAAGCATTGATTTACATACGAGAAGCGATGTTGGTTATTCTGTGCAGCTTAGCGGTGGTGTGGATTCCAGTTTCGTAACTGCCGTGCTGGCAAGGGACTTAGGAGCCAAGCTTGAAACATTCTCAGTCACTCTAGAGGGCTCGGTTCGTGACGAATCGCCCTATCAGCGTCGAGTGGCCACGACATTTGGCACCCATCACCATGAATTAGCCATCGGTGAGCACGAATTTGCGGAAGCCTTCGATGATGCGATTTGGCATATGGATGCACCACTTGTTGACCTAAGTTGCGTAATGCTGATGTTGCTGTGCCGCCAGTCGGTCGGGACATCGAAAGTCATCCTCACAGGTGAAGGTGCGGATGAACTGTTTGCCGGTTACTCTCGGTATCTCAGGCTCGGTGACGAGCCCTGGCATCCCGGCGGAAGGGTCACTTCCTACCTCAACGCTATTGGAGTAAAACCCCATATGCTCCCCAATATCGGTCGGTTGGGGCAATATAAAACGCAGCTCCAAGCAAAGGTCACTGACCTGTCACGAGGGCTAAAACGTCCCGCCATGGAATCTTTCCTGAGCAACATTCCGGAAAGCATTCCTTACCGCGATTCAATCGCGGACAGCCAAAGTTCAGGCTTTCTGCAGGTTCTCGCGCTAGATCAGAAATGCCAGCTCGAATCGATGCTGGACCGCCAAGACAAGATGTCTATGGCCGCGTCCGTGGAAGCCAGGGTGCCTTTCTGTAATCCGGTACTGTTCAATCAAGTGAACCCTGTCCCTGCCAGTCTCAAGATCAAGGAGGGACTGCCCAAATATCTACTGAAGAAGATAGGCGAACAGTACCTAGATAACGAGTTACTCTATAGGCGCAAGCAAGCCCTCGTGCTCCCAATTGATCAGTGGCTCCGTCGGGGTACGTTGGCGCAAAAAATGTCGATCCTGACCGATCAGACAACCCGCGAACGCGGTTTTTACAACAACAAGCAAATCAATGCAGCTATCTCTCAATTTCAG
>CALGTL010000080.1 GCA_937901475.1 uncultured Dehalococcoidia bacterium | reverse complement strand
CTGCACCTGCTGCTGAGGCTGCACCTGCTGCTGAGGCTGCACCTGCTGCTGAGGCCGCACCTGCTGCTGAGGCTGATCCGAGCAACTAGAAGAATGTGAATAACCTAAAGAGGTATCCGAGTGGCAATCTCAACTGAAGCAATTCGTGAGCTTCGTGAGCGTACAGGCGCAGGCATCATGGATGTCAAGCGTGCTCTCGAAGCTGCGGACGGTAATCAAGATCAAGCAGAAAAGGCCCTTCGTGAGAAGGGCCTCACCAAGGCCGCTAGTAAGGGCGACCGAAACACCACAGAGGGCGTGGTTGATTCCTATATTCACGGTGCAGGCCGCATCGGGTCTCTCGTCGAACTAAACTGCGAAACGGACTTCGTAGCCCGAACGCCGGAGTTTGCTGAGCTAGCACATAACATAGCCATGCAGGTCGCAGCGATGGGGGCCATTTATGTAGCCCGTGAGGATATGCCCGCAGATGACAACCGCGATCCGGTAGAGGTTTGCCTTTTGGACCAACCGTTCATCAAGGAATCCTCTAAGTCGATCGGAGATCTCATCATGGATGCCCGAGCCAGAGTCGGAGAAAACATAAAGGTCAGCCGGATTACCCGGTTCGGCCTTGGCGAGTGAAGCTCGCGCGGGGAGAGACATGGCAGCCGTAACCCTACGGCGCGCAATGCTGAAGATTAGTGGCGAATCTCTGAGTGGAGATTCTCAATTCGGCATTGACTGGTCCGTCCTGCGTTTCTTAGCCTCTGAGATTAAAGTGGCTATCACTACCGGCGTCGAACTTGGCGTAGTCGTGGGTGGCGGCAATATGTGGCGCGGAGCTGAGGCTGAGCTTCAGGGCATGGATCGAGTAACAGCAGATTACTCAGGTATGCTTGCAACCGTCATCAACGCGCTCGCACTCCAAGACGCCCTCGAGCAACAGGGAGTGGAAACTCGTACCCAATCGGCCATCGACATCCACGCCGTCGCTGAGCCTTTTATCCAGCGCCGTGCCATGCGGCACTTGGAGAAAGGGCGCGTGGTCATCTTTGCCTCAGGCACTGGCAGCCCCTATATGACCACCGATACTACTGCCGCGCTGCGGGCGGTTGAGCTGGGCGCTGGCCTCCTTCTTATGGCTAAGAATAACGTCGATGGCGTATACGACGCCGATCCCAAGAACAATCCTGACGCTAAGAAATTTGACCGTATCCAGTACATTGATGTCCTCAACCGCAGATTGGAAGTCATGGATTCAACAGCCCTCTCGTTGTGCATGGAGAATGACCTCCCCATACGCGTGTTCGATGTGTTCCAACCAGGGGCTATTCGCCGTATCCTCGAAGGCGCAGATACCGGAACTTTGGTCAGTGGAGAGCTGACTGCGGCCGCAGCCAACGGATAAGCGGCTCGCTGAGCACGAGGGGCAGGAATGGCAGAAGATGCAGAGATAGAATTGGTTTTCATGGATGCCGAAGAGCGGATGGAGAAATCTGTCGGCTTCTTTCGTACAGAGTGCGAAGGTATCAGAACTGGCCGTGCCAATCCTGCTATGCTTGAATCTGTAAAGATTGACCTCTACGGCACCACCATGCAGCTTAACCAGGTAGCTACGATTACTGCTCCAGATGCCCACATGCTGGCCGTGCAGCCCTTCGATAAAAGCACCGTCGCTGCCATTGAGAAAGAACTCCTGAAGTCAGACCTTGGCCTCTCTCCCAACTCCGACGGAACCATCATTCGCTTGCCCATACCGCCGATGACTAAAGAGCGACGCCAAGACATGGTCAAACGCCTCAAGCGTCTTCAAGAAGATTCTCGTGTCGCTGTCCGGAACGTCCGGCGAGACATTCAGGAGCAACTCAGGAGTCTTGAGAAGGACAAGACAATCTCCCAGGATGAACTGCACCGCTATCAAGATCAGCTTCAAAAACTCACGGATGAACAAGTGGCCAAAGCCGACGCCGTCGGCGCGCGTAAAGAGGCCGAGCTATCGGAGGTATAACCTCAATGACAATAGAAGCTGAAAACGCTGCACAACTTGTCAGCGATAACGTAATCCCACTTCACGTCGCCATCATCATGGACGGTAATGGGCGCTGGGCAGAGCGCCAAGGCCTACCACGACTTGCTGGTCACCGTGCGGGCACTGAGAATATCCGCCGGGTACTCGGAGCGACCTACAAAGCAGGAGTCAAGTACCTGACCCTCTATGCTTTCTCCACTGAGAACTGGGGCCGCCCTCATTCTGAAGTTACAGGTCTCCTTGAGATTTTGCAGTCGGTCATCAGGGAGGAAGTCGTTGCGCTCCACGCGCAGAACGTTCGAATTCGACACCTTGGTGTGCTAGACCGCTTGCCAGATGACCTCGCGTTGTCGATTTCAGAGGCTGTCGAGATTACTAAGGGCAACACGGGACTCAACCTCTGCGTCGCCTTTGACTACGGAGGGCGGGCAGAGATTGTCGATGCCGTCAGACACCTCATCGCTGCGGGCATGTCCCCGGACCAGGTCGATGAAGCGGCTATCTCGGCAAGCCTCTATCTGGCCGATGTTCCAGAGCCTGACCTGATTATTCGTACTGCTGGTGAACAACGCATCAGCAACTTCCTCATATGGCAGGCTGCCTACAGCGAGTATTATTCTACTGACATTTGCTGGCCCGATTTTGACGCTGCAGAGATTCAACTCGCCATAGATGAGTATGGTCAACGCCAACGTCGCTTCGGGCGATTGCCTATCGAGGAGAGATGACCATATCAGACGAGCCCGACTCACAAACATTGCCTACTTCTACGAGTAAAGGCAAGTCAGACCTTCCCGCGCGGCTCATCAGTGCCACCGTTCTTATCCCCTTTCTGGCGATTGTCGTCTGGCTTGGTGGAATCACAGCAGCGGCCGTCGCGACTTTAGCAGCTCTGATTGGGCTTAATGAGATTCTTTTGCTCGTGCGTCGCGCTGGTTGGCGCCCCGTACGTGAAGAGGGAATCATCCTTGGTGCAGCCATCACCGCGGCTGCCGCGTTCGATGGCCAGGTTGTATTGCTTGCCAGCGCAGGCATTGCCGGGTGCCTGCTTATCGCATCAGCCATCCATCGGCGCAGCACCGAATTCCTCGGTGACTTCTTTTTCACCATTGCCCCTGTCTTTTATGTCGCACTGCCACTAGCAACTATCGTCCTCTTGCGTGACACCCCCGTGACAGGTCTTGAGTGGCTCATCCTCGCTTTTGCGGCCACATTTGCCCTAGACACAGGCGCATACGCCATTGGGCGACTCTTCGGCAAGCATAAAATGGCTCCAAGCATTAGTCCGGGCAAAACTTGGGAAGGTGCCGTGGGTGGCCTCCTAGCCGCTATCGGCGCCACTATCGGCCTTGTAGCGCTCTTTGGCGACATACCCACTGCTTACTGGCAGGCAGCGCTGCTAGGGGCTGCGATCGGCATCGTTGGTCAAATGGGTGATCTCGTGGAATCCAAGCTTAAGCGCATGGCAAAAGTCAAAGACTCAGGCACTTTAATTCCTGGTCATGGCGGTATTCTCGACCGTCTCGATAGCCTTGTCCTGATCTTCCCTCTCGTCTACTATGCTTCCAAGATTTGGCCCTAGGGCTAACCCTATCGACCTCCCGGCTGAATTGCAAAAAGAGGCCATGTGCTCCCCGAAAACCACCCTCCGGCCACGGATATTGAGCACTTCGCTACGCACCGCCCTAAGGGCATAGTTCTCCTTGGTTCAACCGGCTCCATTGGTACGCAAACGCTTGATGTCATTCGCGCGCTGCCTAATCGATTCCGTGTTGTTGGCCTTGCTGCAGGTACCCGCCTAGATCTCCTCCGCGAGCAGATAGCCGAATTCAAGCCTCGCATGATCTGGGCGTCAGACCCCAGCGCTGCCGCCGCTATAGCAGGAGAGGCCACAGTCGTCCCGATGGACCAGATGGTTCAAGAGCCCGACGTTGACCATATTATGGTGGCTACCACTGGGCGAGTGGGTCTTGGCCCCACACTTCAAGCATTGCGCCTCGGTAAAGAGGTCGCCATCTGCAACAAAGAGGTCGTCATCATGGCAGGCGACCTTGTCACAGCCACCGCCCGCAAGTACAGCGCCCCACTGTTGCCTGTCGACAGCGAGCCCTCTGCCATTTGGCAATGCATCCAAGGCGAGGCCCAGCCCGTCAGCAAGCTCATCATCACAGCGTCAGGGGGCCCATTTAGAGAGCGGCTTATCGAGGACACTGCAGTTGTTTCCCCTGCGCAAGCACTTAAACACCCCACATGGGTCATGGGCCAGAAAATCACCATCGATTCCTCAACCCTGATGAACAAGGGATTCGAAGTCATCGAGAGCCATTGGCTCTTTGGCGTCCCCTACGACCAGATTGATGTAGTCATTCACCCTCAAAGTGTTATCCACTCAATGGTCGAATTTGCAGATGGCTCTGTGAAAGCGCAGATGGGCCCACCCGACATGCGCCTCCCCATCCAATACGCCATGCTTTATCCGGAACGAGTCGCGAACCCTGTCATACCTCGATTCGACCCCATTGCCTACCCAGAACTAACCTTTCGCCCCTTAGATCTCCAACGGTACCCCTGCTTCGCCACCGCTGTTGAAGCAGGCCGCAAAGGACAAACTTACCCCGCAGTTCTTTCTGCCGCTGACGAAGAGGCAGTACACCTTTTTCTGGGTGGCCGCATCGGATTCAATGACATCGCCAGCGTGGTCGCAAAGGTCCTCGATCGACACGAACCCATCGCTGAAGTCACTCTTGAGGTGATTCTTGAAGTTGATGACTGGGCGCGCAAGCAAGTCCAATCGGTGGTTGGGGCTTAGTATTTAATACATGCGATACTTGGCGCCTCTCATTGTTGCTCTAGCAGCCCTCACCTATCGAAATGGCCCCGATTTCCTGGTCACTGGGGCCATTTTTATCGGAGTACTTCTCTTCCTCGTTGTCTTCCACGAAATTGGGCATTTCACTGTCGCCAAACTTTGCGGCATCAAGGTCCTTGAGTTCGGTGTTGGGATACCGCCGAAAGCCTTTGGGATATCGCGAGGGGAAACCGAGTACACGATTAACTGGCTGCCACTTGGGGGCTTCGTGAAGATGCTAGGGGAAGAGGATCCCAGCGACGCTCGTAGCTTCGCTGCTCAGAGTGCCTGGAAGCGACTCGCAGTCCTCGCAGCGGGCCCTGGAATGAACGCGGCGCTTCCAATCCTCTTGCTGACTGCCGCCCTCATGATCCCCCACCAAGTGACGATTACCGACGTCGTGATTGTCGATGTTGCCCCCGAATCTCCTGCCGCATCGGCAGGAGTGCAGATTGGAGACATCATCCAAGTTGCTCAGGGGAAAGAAATCCTCAACTCGAATACTCTCCACGGCGCGATACAAACACGGCTCGGTACGGATATGACGTGGATAGTGCTGCGTGGGCAGGACCGGCTAGAGGTACGCATTCCTGAGGTTCGCACCGCCCCTCCATCTGGCCAAGGAGCCACTGGAACAACCCTTACCAACGCTCGTGTCACAGTCGCCAGCGTTGCACTAGGCTCGACCGCAGATGCCTTGGGACTGCGTGCCGGCGACCTCTTCCTGCGGGTGAGAGGCTCAATGGTTCTTGAGGAGGGCGCTGCTGCGTTACTCATCGCTGCATCCCTCGACGAAGACCGGAGCGTGCCAGTGCGCGTAGAGGTATTACGCAACGGCAGCTACCTCGAACTAGCGTTTAGGCCCGCCCTCGTCGAGCTTTCAGGGTACACCGTCAATGTCCGCCCTAAGGCTAGTGAATCAGCTACCCTGTTCGAGGCCGTTCCTGGTGCATTTCGACAGCTTGGCGACATTCTTGTTACCTTTCGAAATGAGATAGGCAGGATGATTTCCGGCAGCACGGGTCTCGAGTTAGCAGGCCCAGTTGGGATTGCTCAGATCACAGGAGAAGCTTTTAAAGCAGGCCTTGCTCCTCTCATTACCTGGGCTGCGCTTCTATCGATCAACCTTGCTGTGGTCAATATTCTTCCGCTCCCAGCCCTCGACGGTGGGCGCATTACTTTCGTCTTGCTAGAATTGCTCCGTGGCGGAAGGAAGATTGCTCCCGAGAAGGAGCGTGTGGTGCACCTCGCGGGCTTTGGTATGCTTATGCTCGCCATCCTCCTTGTCACCGCGAACGACATTCAACGGCTGCTCAGCGGAGGAAATGTCTTCGGCTAAGCCGGCTTTGCAAGTTAGATTGGTGGAACTGACATGGCTCAACGTCGAGTAACCAAGCCCATTTGGGTCGGAGGCGTACAGGTGGGTGGTGACGCCCCCGTAACCGTCCAGACCATGACCAAAACGGACACCCGTGACATCGCTGCTACCGTGCGTCAGATTCACGAGCTTGAAGCCGCAGGTTGTGAGATCATCCGGTGCGCTGTCCCTGACATGGAAGCTGCCAATGCCCTTGGCGAAATTAAGCGCCAGATCCACATTCCAATCGTTGCGGACATCCACTTCCATTATCAGCTAGCGCTTGAAGCGCTCAGGCAGGGCGTAGACTGCTTGCGCCTCAATCCCGGAAACATCCGTGACGCCGACCGCGTCACGCAAATCGTCTCTGAGGCAAAAGCCCGTCAAGTGCCAATACGCATAGGCGTTAACTTTGGCAGCCTTCCCCCTGTCGGCGCCATCGGTGTAACCCGCGGTCAACACCGACACGCAGACGGTGTTAACCAATTAGTCAAAGGCTCCAGCGCCGCAGGGGAGGGTGAATCCATTTCCGTCGTTGACCACATGGTTGCCACGGGCCTCTGGGAGATCAAGCTCCTCGAAGATTTGGATTTCGACCTCATCAAGATTTCCCTTAAGGCCTACGACATTGATACGACCGTAGAGGCCTACCGCAAGCTGGCTCCTATGGTTCCCTATCCCTTCCACCTTGGAATCACTGAGGCAGGCACCACCCGCACCGGCTCCCTCCGCAGCGCGATTGGGCTGGGGATTCTGCTCTATGAGGGCATAGGTGACACCATAAGGGTGTCACTCGCTGACGATTCCAAGCAGGAAATTGAAGTTGGCTACGAGATTCTCAAAGCACTTGGCCTCCGGAAGAAGGGTGTACAGATGGTCGCCTGCCCTTCATGCGGCCGCGCAGATGTCGACATTCGCAAGCTCGCTAACACCGTCGACGAGCTCCTGCGTACGATGGACGCCCCTGTTAAAGTCGCCGTCATGGGCTGCGAGGTCAACGGCCCTGGTGAAGCCAAAGACGCCGATGTCGGCCTCGCCGCAGGCAATGGCCGAGCCGTCATCTTCCGCAAGGGCGTCAAATCGCGCGTCGTCGCAGAAGCGGATATGCTCACCGCTCTAATGGAAGAGATTCAGTTCGTCGCCGATGCCATGAGTTCCGACGCGTAGCGGCCTACGCCGCGGGCTTTGCCACTGTGATAGCGCACTCATTGTCGACCCTACATAGCCCCGACGACCTTTCTAGGCTCTCGTAGCTGCCAGCAAGCTTTGAAGGCGTTTCTAGCCCAAACAAAGCTTGGGCTAGTAGGTTTTCCCATCGCAATTGCCACGATAGCTAACTAGAAAAGAATGGTTGGATTCCGGGCGGGCCGCAGTAACCTGGGGAACTTAAAGGGTTAAAGACGAACTATTTGGCCTTGGTGGTACAATCTCCTTGATGTTTAAGAAGATTATTTCCCTTTTTTCCAAGTCTCAGCCTGCAGCTCCCAAACCGACCCCGTCACGGTCGGACAGCCCACCTTCCGCCGATGATCGACGTGGTGGTAGTACTCGGCGACGGCGCTCGCGCAAACCTGCGGGCGAGCGACAGCGAGGTGAGCCGCAAGAGCAGCGCCCACAGGCTGAGCGCCAAGTTGCTCATCAACAGCCAGCAGCCGATGGAGAAGCCCCCAAGAAGCGACGTAGGCGAAGGCGCAAGCCTGCTGGTGAACGTGCTGCAAACGCTGGAGCTCAATCAGGTAGCGAAGAAGTGGTACGAACCAACCCTCGGGCACCCCTCGCTCCCCGTCGCGACTATGTAGCGCGTACCGACGACGAACCGCGTGAAGAGCGCGCTCCTCGTCCCCAGCGCAGGGATGGTCGGAGCCAACCAGTAGTGGTGACCACTGGCCCGCAACCTCGAACTGAGTACTTTGGCGACCTTCGAGTATCGAAGCCGGTTGCAACCGCTCTTGCGGAAATGGGTTATGACGCCCCGACACCTATCCAGGCTGAAGTCATCGTGCCTATGCTGAATGGCGATGACCTCGTTGGCCAAGCACAGACAGGAACAGGCAAGACTGCCGGATTTGGCATACCCCTTGCAGAGGCTATCGATGGCTCATTGGACCACGTCCAAGCTATCGTCTTGGTGCCTACTCGTGAGCTTGCCCAGCAAGTAACCGATGAAATTACGCGTATTGTCAAATACCGGGGCATTAACATCGTCGCAGTCTATGGAGGAGCGCCTATCGCCAAGCAGATTGCTGCGCTGGAAGCAAGCGCACATCTCATCGTGGGTACACCGGGTCGCGTGATTGACCTTTTAAACCGAGGGAACCTCCGGCTCGACAAGGCGAGTACAGTCATTCTCGATGAAGCTGACCAGATGCTCGACATTGGATTTCTTCCGGACATTCGGACCATACTTCGCCAAACCTCCCGAGATCGCCAGACGGCGCTCTTCACAGCAACTGTCCCCACTCAAATCAGGCGCCTCATTTATTCATACCTCAAGGACCCGAAAACGATTCGTGTTGGCGAGGAATCTGAACCTGCCGAGAATGTTCGCCAGATGTACTGCGAGGTTGCCCGTCGTGACAAGCTCGATGCTCTCAAAGAAGTGTTCGAGACTATCGACGCAGGGGAACAAACACTTGTCTTCCGCCGTACCCAAGGTGATGTCGACTGGCTCGTGAAGATGCTCAAGCAGCGTCGCCTCCCCGCGGACGCTATTCACGGAGGACTGCGTCAGAGCGAGCGCAACACGGTTATGCAGAACTTTCGAGACGGTAAAATTAAGATACTAGTCTCTACAAACCTCACATCTCGCGGAATTGATGTCCCTGCTGTTGCTCATGTCATCAACTACGACTGCCCTGAGCAGGTCGAAGAATACGTACACCGCATCGGTCGTACCGCACGCATGGGGCGTGATGGCACCGCAGTTACTTTCGTTGGCGAATGGGATATGGAATTCTTCGATGCCATTCGCAAACACGTCGGCTCCGACAAGCTTGAAGCTATCAACCTCACAATGTATGGTGACCCCAACCGTGGTGGTCCCGTTGACGAAGATGAGCCTGTAATTGACGACTCGCCTATTGCCGAGGATGCACGTAAAGTAGAGGAAGACCCCCTTACCAATGAACTAGGTGTAGCGAGTGGACCTTCGGATTTAGGTTCTGACTCTACCGACAATTCAGTGCAAGTCGAAGCTGATCAGCCAAGCACCGACCCAGAGACTACCGACGATGACGATGCAGAGGACGCCGCTCGCTAGTTCGCGACCGCTCCAGAACGTAGGAACGGAATCTGCTCGAAACGGCCTCCCAGTACCAACTCGGCTGGTGCTCCAAGCCATCCCTCAATCATCGTGGCGTACACCTGTCTGAAGTCAGTCGTGTACTTGAAATTCTTCCTGTTCTTCGTTCCCGCCAGATCGGTGAGACTTGAGCGCTCTCCGTAAAGCCCTCCTGTTACTGGCGTACCCAGCACGAACATCGGCCCGGCTGAGCCATGGTCGGTACCCCCGCTCCCGTTCTCATTCACGCGCCTTCCGAATTCCGACCATGTCATCATCACCACATCCTGGTCCCGGCCGTGTGCTTGCATATCACGGTAGAAAGCCAACATAGAGTCTGCCGTGTCACGAAGCAGCTCGGCGTGCTCCGGAAGCTGGCTCGCGTGCGTATCGAACCCACCAATTCGGACATGCGCCACGCTTGGTCCCGCACCACCGATAATTGCTTCGGCAACGACTTGCAAATGCCTGCCCAATTTTGTGTCCGGATAATTGACGGTAGATGTATAGCGCTCATGCGCATCCTGAATTGTTTTCGCACTGCCCTCTGCTGCAGTTATCGTACTGTCGAGATGCTCACCGAAGGGCCGCGAGGATGCGGTTGTGCGGTATAGCTTGAGCAAAGCTTCGGTACGCTTACCTTGGTCTAATTTCGCCTTAGGATCAGGCTGTAATTTATATTTCCCTACGGTGTTTACTATAGGTACAGCCATGCTTGCCGTGCGCAACTCCACTGGGAGACGCTTCCCAACCGCTAGTGACTGAATCTGGTCGCTCTTCCTCGGTGGTAGACCTTCCAAATACCTCCCCATCCACCCTTCGAATCGTCCACTTTCTTTAGGGTCTGCGGTTTGCCAGATATCCATCGACTCAAAATGAGAATAACTCGGACCGGGATAGCCTACCCCCTCTACTGCGCCTAGAACGCCCTCATCGAAGAGCTGCTTGAACGCGAATAGGCTTGGGTGGAACCCTACCTCACTGTTGATTGGTAGTGCATCGTCTTGCTGCACGTTCACCGTTGGCCGCAGGTCATAGTAGCGACCATCATTGGCAGGCACTATCGTATTCAACCCATCGTTGCCGCCTGCCATTTGCACTATTACTAATGTACGATTGCCCGCCGACACTTGCTTGTTGGCCGCAGCGGCTACCGCACGCGTGAATACCGTTGGCATCAGCGCCGCGGCAGGCGCCACCGCCAAACTGGATTTGATGAATTGTCTTCGAGTGATGGTCATTGTTTGCCTTATGCCAACTGGTAATCAGGGGATGCCAAAATTAGGTAGACGAGACTCCGCAACTGCTCGTCTTCGAGTACCAACTGCCCAGAGGGAGCAGGGGACGTGCCCATGTCCTTCGCGTGCTCGAGCAATACCGAGCGAGTGGCCTCTGAAACTTCGTCACCCAGCAGGAGGTCAACCAGAGAATCGACTACTGCCTCAGAGTTGGCGGTAGTGTCCGACAGCAAATCCTGCGGGTCGAACTTGTAATTTCCTTTTCGGTCAGTCACCAAGGTATTAGCTAAGTTCACTCGTTCCATCAGTGTAGAACTGTTAATCCAAGCGATTCCCCCGTCCCAGCCCGCAACATCGGGCGGGTTGAATAGGTCCTGGCCCATTCTTTCCACTGGCGTACGATGAACCCCAGCGAATACTGTTGTTATGCCTAGTGTGCGGATTGCTGAAGCTGTAAATTCTGCAGGCCCTTTGATCAGTCCTTGGGCCGCACGAGCTGAATAGAACTCCTCAGACTCAAAAATTGCTCGCACCACTGGGCGTATATTCGTCTTCCCAGTGCGAAAGACCTTTGCCAACCGCGCGATAACTGTTTGCTCAGGCTCAGCGTAAGCAAAGAACTCCCATAACCGACGTACGATGTACTCAGATGCCACAGGCTGTTGCATGATGATGTCAACGACATCATCGCCGTCCAACGATCCTTGTTGCCCTAAGAAAGTCTTGATACCGAAATCGTGCTGGTTTTTGTTGAAATAAAATTCTTTCTCCTTGCGGAGTTGCCAGCCCGTGAATGATCGCGCTGCCTCTTGTACATCTTCCTCCGTGTATTGCCCGATCCCGAGCGTGAATAGCTCCATCAACTCTCGCGAGTAGTTCTCGTTCGGTGCTTTTTTACGATTCGATTGGCTGTCTAAATAGATCAGCATGGCCGGGTCTCGTGAGACGCTCTTCAACATTTTGTCGTAGCGACCCATCCCCTCCCTGCGGAACAATTCGTTCTGCTCAAACATCGCAGGTTTATTGTTAGCCTTGCTGAATGAGCTGGTTAATATTCCATGCCAGAACAGTGTCATTTTCTCTTGAAGCGGACGCTTGGAATACGCCATCCGCTGTAGCCACCATTTTTGGCAATTACCCTTACTCGTAGAATCGAACGTTTGCGCAGCCAAGCGTGCTTCAAGCTCCCCGTCATCAATGTCATCGAAGTCGACTAAGTAATCGATGGTTCCTTGTAGTCCCATTTTCCGGAACTGGGCCAGTTCGGTTTTTGACGCGCCGAAACCTGCACGACGCAATAAATGACTCACACGGGCGCCTTCTGTGCTTAGAGGGGCTCGAGAAGGAAGGACTGGAGTCGCTGTCGGAGTCGCTGTCGGAGCCGCTGTCGGAGCCGCTGTCGGAGCCGCTGTCGGAGTCGCTGTCGGAGCCGCTGTCGGAGCCACTGTTGGAGCCACTGTTGGAGTTGCCTTTGGAGCCACTGTCGGAGTCGCCTTCGGTGTAGCTGTAACGGCATTCGAATTGAATGGTGTAGCAGAGGGGAATGATGTGCCTGTCGGCGTAGGGGAGAGGGACTCTGTCTCGAGTTGCTCGCAGGCTGCCAAAAGTGAGGGCGCAGTTACTGCCATTATGCCGACGGAAGCCGCGCGAAACAGAAAGCCGCGCCGCTCCATCGTCTGCGAAAGCACGTTGCTTGGAGAGGGAAAGGAGCTATTGATTGCCTTCTCTCGCTGTTCGCGAGTAGCGGCCTGTTGATTGGTGCTGCCAGTTGTTTTTTTCATAAAGCTCTGCAATATCTACTGGATGTCTTGCTGATATCAAAATAAAATAGCTATAGTCGATAGCATTGCCTACTCATGCATTGTATGGAGTTAAGAACCTGCAATACGAGTGCCTAGCTATCATGTGACCTAACAATATTATGCTGGATGTATTTCAATGATCACGTCACCCCAACCAGCCGCACCCCGTCGCAAACGTCCCTCACCGCGCATCGCGAAGATCGTTCGAGTTAGTCGCCTGACTCCACACATGATTCGAATTACCTTCGGTGGCGAAAGCTTGACTGGTTTGGTCAGCAAAGGCCCTGCTGAGCACGTTCGTATCTACCTCCCCAACGAACAAACCGGCGTGTTGACCCTCCCCGTTCCTGGGCCCGATGGCCTTCAATTCCCTGAGGATCTCGAGAGACCGAAGAGTCGCGCCTATACCCCTCGGCACTGGAGCCCGGAGATTAATGAACTAGACGTCGACTTCGTCATCCACGGTGAAGGCCCTGCCTCGGCATGGGCCGCTTGCGCCAAGGTCGGCGACGCCGCTGTTATTAGCGGTCAACCATCGGGAGCGTATCTCCCCGAGGCCACCGCTGATTGGTACGTCATCTTAGGGGACGAGGCAGCGCTGCCAGCCATAGCCACACTTCTAGAGGCACTTCCTTCCACTATCGAGGCTTTTGTCTATATCGAAGTTTTCAACGAACGGGAAGAACAAGAGCTACCAAGCCTTGCAACAACCCATATCACGTGGCTCCACCGAGGAAACGAGCATGACCTTCCAGGTCTCCTGCTTGTCGATGCAATGCGGAACGTGGATATCCCTCAAGGCGATGGCCGTGTATGGGTCAGCGCTGAAGCCTCTATCATGCGGAAGATTCGCAAGCAGCTGCTTGAAGAACGCGACCTCGACCGTTCCGATATTCGGACTCAGGGCTACTGGAAACAAGGCGACCTCAACCATGCTGACAATGACATGGGCGATGATACCTAGCCCTCAGAGCGCGTAGTGACCGAAGTCAGTCCTGGCGGGGACCTACGTGTTACGAGGGAGAGCACTCGGAAACCACCGACACTCCCCCCCGCCCGCCGCCGAGTCCGAGGACTGCTCTCGGTCTACCCGTAGGCCTGTAGAGCCCCCTTCTTGTTCTCGGGGCCCGTAACGCCTGTGCACCACGGAACCAGGTTCTTCATGCGGCACTCCTGTCCATGCTTACGGAGCTCCTCTTCAAAGATTTCGTGGATTCGTCGTGACTCGTCTTCGTACTCAAGCTGCATTCCGCCTTCTTTGATACTCACCATTGCGCGGATCTCTGCCTGCTTGGTTGGGTCATTCACCCCTCGCTTGAAAGCATACTTGCGGGAATTGACCGGGCTCATGTTGATGTAGCGAGCTGCAGTTGCACCTGAATTGAAATGCTGATGGAAGTACTCATTGTCAGAATCTTGAGTGGGTAGGTACAAGCTGCCCCGCTGCCAATCGGCCTTCACCATGTCCGACATATCGTCTTCCTTCCAAACCAGCGCGAACCCTGTGCCACCGGTAATCAACAGATGAGCCCCTGGCCCGTGCTTATGGGCTTTCTTGTAAGTGCCGACCGGGAACTCTGAAATATGCGACGACACCGTGTTGTCGGCCAGCGACAGCATGATGTTCGTCCCTCCCGCGCCACGTTCACCCCATCCAGGCATAGGCATATTCGCTGCATCCGGAACAAAATTGGTCTCCCAGATACGCCCCTTGTGCATCGCACCAGATCCCGAGGCCCATCCTTCGTCAGCTACCAAACGATCTGGGAATACATAAGGATTATTCCAGATGAAATCGGGAGTGATGAATTTGCGAATCATACCTGGGAGAGTGGTGACTGACACCATGCGCAATGCCTCGGCACCACTACCGTTGAAATGCTGGTACCACGCGTTCATAGGAATCGAGAAGTATGCCCCCTCGGCCCACTCGAAGGTCTGCTTCCTGGTGTCGTCGTACCACACTGAGGTCGCCCCTCGACCGCTCAGAACATAGATGACCTCGTTGTACATATGGCGCTCGGGGTTGGTCTTTCCCCCAGGGCCAATCTCTAAAACGTGCTCGTCGGTCTCCTCATCACCATCAAGATAAACCACTGCGCCATTGACGCCTTTGCGAGGCCAGTACTCCAACTCCAGGGTGTACAGATCCTTGATGTACAACCCACCGTGGAGCTTCACTCCCTCGTCTCTCTTCCACTCTTCATATGAGTCGATTCGCTCGAAGACTGGAGCGTGCTCCGGGTCGAAATTCGTCGTCATTACTACCCTCCCGCTGATTTGGTTCTTGCTTGGTTGAAATCATTGCCCAACGATGCGAACTGAGAGCAAAGTTATCGCCGCAATCCGCCTACGTCAATGTCACCATTCCGCACTCCTAGCGTGCCAGTCAGGGTAACCTGGTTTTCGGCTAACTTCGGACGTGATACGATGCAATTCCCTAAGGGTCTTGTGAGTAACCTTCCTGCGTCGCCCGTCCGATCAGCTGGTGCTTCCTCTCTCAGGGGAATTCAACGCTTTATTTAGGAGCACCAAGTGAGAATTTTCGTAGGGAATCTTAGTTTTAACACCAGCGACAATGAACTGGCCGACGCTTTCGCGCCTTTCGGCGAAGTAACCAGTGCCCAAGTGGTTACTGACCGCGAGACCAATCGGTCTCGTGGATTCGGTTTCGTCGACATGCCTGACGACTCAGCTGCACAGGCCGCGATTGCAGGCCTGAACGGCGCCGAGCTCCAAGGCCGTGCGCTTAACGTCAACGAGGCCAAGCCTCGCGAGGACCGTGGCTCCAGCAACCGCTGGTAAGTCACCGACGGCTAGCGGCTTCCCCTTCGTTGGTACCCGACATGGGGTAGAGACCATTCAGCACAAATGACCAAACCCCAAGCAACCCTCTCTTGAAAAAGAGAGGGTTGCTTGGGGTACAGCCTATGCCTATCGGTTATCGATTCGTCTCGCCCATGTTTGCCTAAAGGCGCTTGGGTAATCGGCGCAATTACCCAAGAAGTAGAGAGTGATTTAGGCAACTGAAGGGAAAGGCATAATGGCGTCCGATTCAATGCTGGATAGAAGATATGCACATAAACGCACGCCGCATTATCGCTTCCCTCTTGCTGAGAGAGGAACACAGTTCTGATTTATTTCCGGCAGTGACGGCTCGCTCGATAATCGTCGAGCGCAAAGCTTTTGTGGCTACTGCTTTATCACTAGGTGAGGTTGCTAAACCAGGAAATCGCGGAGCTGGCGAGACCGTTTCGGGTCACGTAGCTTGCGGAGAGCGTTAGCCTCAATTTGTCGGATACGCTCCCGCGTTACACCGAAAACGCTACCTACTTCTTCGAGAGTGCGACTCCGGCCATCCTTGAGCCCGAAGCGAAGCTGGAGCACGCTGCTCTCTCGCTCGCTAAGAGCGGACAGAACTTCTTCGACGTGCTCACGTAGCAATTGGTAAGCCACGGCGTCTTCAGGAGTTGGCGCCTCGCTGTCCTGGACGAAATCCCCCAAATGGGAATCACCTTCATCACCGACAGGAGTCTCTAATGACACGGGCTCTCGAGTTAGCTTAAGTATCTCTGAAACCCTGTCTGCAGGCACTTCCATGCTGACGCCGATCTCCTCAAGAGTGGGCTCGCGGCCTAACTCTTGCACGAGTCGACGACTGATTCGGCTTAGCTTGTTCTTGTTCTCGACCATGTGGACGGGAATACGAATCGTCCTCGCCTGGTCGGCGATGCCCCGCGTAATTGCCTGCCTAATCCACCACGTCGCGTACGTAGAAAACTTGAAACCCTTGCGGTAATCGAATTTCTCGGTTGCTCGAATGAGGCCCATATTGCCTTCTTGGATGAGATCAAGCAGCGCCATACCACGGCCCATGTACTTCTTCGCCACGCTCACAACTAGCCGCAGGTTCGCCTCAGCCAGACGGGCCTTTGCAAGTGCACCTTGGCGCTTCAACCTATCGGAATGTGTACCGAACACGGGCTCGCCTAATTCGATTCGTTGCTGGATGTCTGCATCCTCTAACATCTCTGAAAGCTGGGTCACGCTCACGTCAGGGCCGAGAGCACTCAACGTTCTCTCTGGCAGCACATGGCTGTTGAGGGCCATTTGCGCTATCTCTATGCCAACTGCCCGAGCTTCCATTGACCAGCGCTCAGCGAACACATCAAGCATTTCCTGGTCAATCTGGCCATCGATGGCTGTTCGCAACGATTCGTTGGTTAGCAGCATCCCAAGCGTCAACGGTTCCTCAATCGCTTTGTACTCCGCGACCGCTTCTAGCAACCATGCCTGGCTCTCTAGCCGCTTCAGAAGCAACTGAATGATATCGCCAGGCCGGGCTGCAGTCTGAGTATCTGCAAGTATCTCGGCCTCTGCCTTCTGTATGTGACTGCCGGAGGCATGCTCAAGAGCTAGACGGCGCTCATCTGCGGCCGTAAGAAGCGGGATCCGCCCGATCTCGCGTAGATACATTCGAACAGGGTCATCAATGACATCGCCACTGGCGATATCTTCAAGAGCTGCCTCAGCAGCCGCGCTATCAGAGGGAGTAATGGTCGCCACTGAGGCGCTGCTGCCAGTAACGCTGCCCTGGGCGTCTTTTTCTTCTGAATCACCAGCTGAATCGACACTTGAATCGAGAGAACCGGTAATAGGGGAGATCAAATTGGCGGAACGCTCTTTCTGCTGCAATACGAACTCCTCGTTAACTATTACCAACCGTCTGAGCTTTCGTCACCACAAGGCGCATCTGCTTTAAAGCTGATACGGCTATGCAGCCGTGTGGTGAGCAAGATCTGCCTACGTAAGCCAGCCAAGACATCTCGCAGCAAACACCGACCGAACAGTACAGTGCCTTGGACACCCAGACCAACTGCATGTGGAGCGCTGTACCTAGCATCCAACATGTGATGCTTATGCCCGCATTCGCAGAGCTTGCGTACGAAACGTCAATCTCTCCCGAGTGCGGCTGGGAACCTTCACGTCCGTCCCCCGCCGACACCGGAGGGACATCCGTGAATCTAGCGACCTACCAGCGGTTGGAAGATCCGCCACCGCGGGGGCCACGGTCTTCTCGGGGCTTCGCCTCGTTGACAGTGAGTGCACGGCCCTGGAGATCTGTGCCGTTCAGGCCAGAGATGGCCGCCTGTGCGGCGTCGTCAGGCATTTCGACGAAAGCGAAACCGCGTGAACGCATGGTCTCGCGATCCGTGATGACCTGCGCGCTTATTACTTCGCCGAAAGGGGCGAAGGCATCTCGCAGGTCGTTATCGCTGGTGTTAAAACTGAGATTTCCGACAAAAACTTTCATATAGTGCTCCTTAAGCATTCGTTTGCCATTAGATCGGAGGCACCGGCTGAGCCTAGCGTGTCGGACTGGGGAAGCAGAAGGGCAACTCTAAATCTGTAGACCTGACTATTCTACCACGTCATGAAAATCGGGATATAACTGCCACATTTGCCTCCGCGACCACGAGATTAGCTATCCGTGCGACGGAGATTCACCTGAGTAGCTGGAATCGCGAAATCGATACCTTCTTCTCGAAAGCGGGTGTCCAGCGCTTTGATTAGTGCGCTCACCAACTCAGAACAGGCGTCATAATTGTGAGCACGAAGGGTCAACGTGAATTCAGCCGCATTGCTCGCGAACCGCTCGTAGGTGAACAACGGCTTAAAACTTTGACCGTTTGCGAAGTGATCGTCCTGAATCACCGTGGCAACATCAAGCGCGATGGCTTCGACTGACTGGAGGTTTGCGCCAAGTGAAACACCTGCACGTAGAGATACCCCCATCTCTTCTGTGGGAGTCGAATAGTTGATGATGAAACTCTCTGCGAGCTTGTTATTCGGCACGGTAATCACATTTGCGTTTCGGGTCATGATTCGAGTACTCCGCCACCCTATACCGATCACCGTCCCCATCACCGTCCCCCAATTCCCATGCTCGCTTTCAATCTCGACCGAATCGCCGACCAGTAACCCTCCGTCTGTCGCAAGCGCAGTCCCTGCAAAGAAATTCGCCAGCGTTTCTCTAAAGGCGAAAGCGATACCGAAACCGAATACCGAAAGCAATGCGAGTAATGGAGTGACTGGCTGCTTGAAAACGTCCAAGACAAACACAACGGAAACCATAGTGATACCGATAGCTGCGAAGCGTTGGGCTAACGGTAGGGCGGTATTCGAAAGCAATGGTCGTATTCGTAAGCGGCCCCGAACGTACCAAGTGAGGAATTCGTTCGAGGCATGAATCAATGCCATAGTGCCTAAGAAGGCACCGGCTAGTGAAGTGAACCGCTGCACTTCGACAGCGAAATCGTCTGAAGCAGGAACCGAGCGCACAGAGATAGCCCCTGCGATCAGCACCAGCAGCCAAAACAAAGCCTGTTGATGTGCCCTACGCCAGGGGGTTGAGTTCCTTGGCTGAGTCGCCAGCCGGTCTTCCACAATTAAAGCCAACCCTGATGCCAACCAGGAAACGGCGCTCCCGCTGGTGAAAATCACCGCTGCGATTATCAACTCAGTGGTATTGATGCTCATGTATGAATTCTAACCAGAGAGCTAAGAACAAAGATGCCGATTGGCCATCATTTCATCGTCTGAAATCTGCAAGTACTCTTCATTTTGGGGATTCGGAATGCAGATTAATTTTTAGCGGACTCGGGCGAATCGAAAGAGTTACTAGGCAACGCCAGGAACCCGTATTACACCGCCGCCTTTTCTTTTTGCTGTCATCAAGTTCTCTCCAGGCCATCAGCGAAGCCTTTTTCTATTTAATAACTAATACCTTGGCAAACCGCTCAAGGACCGCGTCCTTACGATATCCTGATCCGAAACTATAAGAAGGCATTGACTTGCGCGTATCTCGATCTCTCGCAAAAACCCTCCGACAAGACCCTGGAGAAGCGGAAACAGCCAGCCATCGCCTCATGCTCCGTGCGGGCATGATGATGCAAGTTGGCGCAGGCGTGTATTCCTACCTACCGCTCGCGCTCCAATCCATCCAGAAAATTGAAGCCATCATTCGCGAAGAGATTAATGCCGCGGGCGGTCAGGAAGTCCTCATGCCCGCGCTGCAACCCCTCGAAATATGGAAGCAATCCGGGCGTGATGTCGCATTTGGTGACAACATGTTCCATCTCTTCGATCGCCGCGAGCGCGAGATGGTCATCGCCCCAACCCATGAAGAAGTGATTACTCTCATTGCTACCAGCAATGTTGAAAGCTATCGCGACCTTCCCCTGCTTCTCTACCAGATTCAGACCAAATTCAGGGATGAACCCCGACCCCGTGCAGGACTGTTGCGTGGACGTGAGTTCACCATGAAGGACGCCTACTCTTTTGATACGGATGAAGAAGCCCTTGATGTAACGTACCAACGGATGCGCATTGCTTACCGAAACATCTTCAGGCGTTGTGGCCTTCCCACCCTGGAAGTAGAAGCCGATTCCGGTGCCATTGGAGGCAAGGACTCCCACGAATTCATTATGCCCGCGGACTCTGGCGAGGACACGGTACTCGTATGCCCCACCGGCGATTATGCAGCCAACTCTGAGCGCGCAATATCTGTCATCTTTCCAGCGCCTGAAAGCCCCGAAGGAGAATTGACTTTGCTCGAAACTCCTGGCGTTAAGACCATCGCCGACCTCGTCGCATCGATGGGGATATCAGAAGCACAGACGCTCAAGGCGGTCTTTTATGCAGCTGACAACGCAATTGTCCTGGTCACAATCAGAGGGGATATCGATGTCAATGAAGTTAAACTGAAGAACCTCCTCGGTGTTCGTGACCTCCGCCTTGCCACTGCAGATGAAGCCCGCTCCGCTGGCCTCACTCCTGGCTCCACATCGCCCATCGGCCTCACGAGCATCAAGCGCATAGGCGACCCCTCTATCGAGCAAGGCAACAATTTCGTCGCAGGTGCCAACCAAGACAATAAGCACTACAAAAACGTCAATTACCCTCGTGATTTCGAAGTAGACACTATCGCACCAATAGGAACTTCCAAAGCAGGAGATGGCTGTCCCAACTGCGGTGCATTCCTTGACGAAGTGCGTGGCATTGAAGTGGGCCACGTCTTCAAGCTAGGTACCTTCTTCACGCGTACCTTTGGCGGTGATTACCTGGATGATGAAGGGAAACTCAATCCGATGGTCATGGGCTGCTACGGCATCGGCGTCACCCGTGTGCTCGCCGCTGCCATCGAGCAGAACCACGACGATAAAGGCATTCTTTACCCCGCACCTATCGCCCCGTTCCAAGTGCACCTTGTGGCTCTGAACGCCGACAAAGAAGAAGTCTCGGCTGCTGCCGATGAGACCTATGCTCAACTCTTAGCTCTAGGCTATGACGTTCTATTTGACGATCGCCTGGGTGAATCAGCAGGCGTAAAATTCAACGATGCAGACCTGCTCGGCTTGCCGGTGAGAGTGGTCATCAGCCCTCGCAACCTTAAGAATGGAGTCGTGGAGATTAAGCGCCGCCGCGCCGCCGAGTCCACGCAGGTTCCCGCTGCCGAACTATCCGCTGCCGTCGCTGAAGCCCTAGCCAAAGACGAGAATTAGCCCTTAGTGCATCAGGGAGAACCTGGCGGGGATTAATAGCTTGCTCTCCTGTCTGAGGTAATTGCTGCCATCGTCAGAAGGCCAGACACCCGCAGCAGAGGTTTCGGCACGAATCCGAGCCCGGTGCTCGAAGCTGTCGTAGGCCCACAGGTGGTATAACTTGTTGCCCGGCCCTCCCATACCTGCGCTCAATCAGCAACCCGCTAATGGGGAGTAGGCCCGCCAATCTTCAATCTTCGAGGACCAAGCCTTCACTCTAAAGTCTGCCGAGCTTGTCCATTTAACGTTGGCGTCTACTCCTGCGCACGCTTATACTTACAACGTCCTCAGTAACGAAAAATACGCAGGTGAAATGCATGGCCACGGAGAAGGAAACAGGCACGTTTCAAGTGAAGACGGGGTTGGCACAAATGCTCAAAGGCGGCGTCATCATGGATGTCGTAAACGCAGAGCAGGCCAAGATCGCCGAAGATGCTGGTGCTTGTTCTGTCATGGCTCTTGAGCGTGTGCCTGCCGACATCCGAGCTGATGGAGGAGTTGCTCGGATGTCCGACCCCAGCATGATTGAAGAGATTAAGTTAGCCGTAACTATCCCTGTTATGGCCAAGGTCCGTATCGGGCACTTCATCGAGGCCCGAATCTTGGAGTCCATCGGCGTCGACTACATCGATGAATCAGAGGTCCTTACTCCCGCCGATGAGGAACACCACGTCTGGAAACACGACTTCAAAGTTCCTTTCGTTTGTGGTTGTCGTGACCTTGGTGAAGCGCTTCGCCGCATTGGCGAAGGGGCAGCGATGATTCGCACGAAAGGCGAGGCCGGCACAGGCGACGTTGTCGAAGCGGTCCGCCACATGCGTACAGTTATGAAACAGATGCGGCGCGTTCAAGGCATGGGCGATGATGAACTCACGGCCTTCGCTAAAGAAATCGGAGCATCGCTTGACCTCTTACGTCAGGTTAAGACTCTCGGTCGCATGCCTGTCGTCAACTTCGCTGCTGGCGGCGTGGCCACACCAGCCGATGCCGCATTGATGATGCACTTAGGTGCAGACGGAGTCTTCGTGGGGTCAGGAGTCTTCAAAGCATCCAACCGAGCGGCCACTATTGAAGAAGCAAGTCTTCGTGCTAAAGCCATCGTCAAAGCCGTTACGCACTACGAGGATCCCGCAGCTGTCGCAGATGCCTCCCGGGGTCTTGGTGAAGCGATGGTTGGGATAAGCGCGCGCTCAATCTCCGCTGAGGAGTTGCTCGCGACTCGAGGTTGGTAGCGTGAGCCCGACCGTCGGAGTGCTGGCCCTCCAAGGCGATTTCGAAGAGCACATTACATCATTGCATCGCCTTGGTGCTGATACGAGAGAAGTCCGAACTGAGGCTCAACTCTCTTCCGTTGACTCGCTCGTTATCCCCGGAGGAGAGAGCACGTCTATGGCCAAACTCATGGACGTTTACGCCCTGCGAGAACCGCTCAGAGGATTTGCTCGCTCTGGCAAACCCGTATGGGGAACTTGTGCTGGCCTCATCCTGCTTGCGAGGCGCCTACAAGAGGACCGCCCCGAACCCCTTGGCACAATGGACACTGTCGTCCAGCGCAACGGTTTTGGACGCCAGGTCGATTCCTTTCAAACGAAACTAGACATCGTAGGCATAGCTGGTGGACCGTACCTCGCCTTGTTCATCCGGGCCCCTAAGATTGTCGAGGTCGGGCCCGCAGTGGAAGTGCTAGCCACCTTAGAGGACAACACCATCGTAGCTGCTAGGGAAGACAACATCCTTGTAACAGCTTTTCACCCTGAACTTACTACCGATGATCGAGTCCATGAATTCTTCCTGGCGATGGCAGCGGAAGCGTCCACGCGATGATCCGTGAGTTGCGGTTGACCGACGTGTTACTGCAACTGCTTCCCGGAAGCCTCGCTGCCCAAGACCTCGCCACATCGCCAGACGAAATAACAGGATCTGGCCACCGCCTAGCACTGCTGAAACTCGCGAGTTGGAGTGTGGCTGCTCGTAATCAAGAACACCACCTTGTATCCGCTGACGCCGTAAGACTCAATGCACTCGCCGTACTCCAGCCCCGGCGCGGGCCTAGGGCTTGGGAAATATCCCATCTCTTCGCTGTACCAGATGCCGACACTGGCGTCACTGATCTTCTGAAACATGCAGCTCGCTTTGTCGCATCCCGGCGTGGGGAGTGCTTATTTTTACGCGTGCCGCTCAATGGTACGGGGCAACGCCTCGCGGAACGCTCTGGCTTCCGGATGGCATACTCGGAAAATGTCTTCACGCTCGCTCGCCCTATGGCGAGCGAGCGTGAAGAACGGCCTCTAAACTTACGACCACCACTTTCGGCCGACGCCTACAACATTTTCAGGCTGTACAACGCCACATTCCCCTTAGAAGCTCGCGCAGTCATGGGCCTAACCCTTGACCAATGGCATGATGCCAACGAGCGTGGGCGTGGCCTAGCCCGCGAGTACCTTTGGGTTGACGAAGACCAGATTCGTGGTTGGGTCAGATTGCGTCAGCACCGCGACTGGGTCATGGTGGACGCTATGCTGCATCCTGATGAATCAGAACGAGCGCCAGCCTTCGCTTCCTACATAGCCCAATTAGCCCGCGGGCATCGGCACGCGTGCTGGGTTGTCCCTAGTCACGAACCGGTTCTTGCACGAGTACTGAGTGCAAGGGGATGGCAACATTCGAGTAGCTATGCGGTAATGGCGATGGTAGTCGCAAGGCATATTCAAAATCTCGGGTTCGCACCCGCCCGGGCTTCATAAAGACTGTGGAGGTGAGAGATTAAAGACTGGCTGACAGATAGCGATGAGCTACAAGTGCTCCTGAACATTCTCCCAACGAGAGTTAATGAGGCCCTTAGCTTCGATGGTCCTCCGGAAGGGCTGCTTGAAATCGTCCTTGATTTGGGCAGACTGCCCGAAGCCCGATTCTTGGATCGGGACATTTATCTAGGTGACCAGGAAGTAGGGACCGACGACATCAATTACGTCATCGGTCGCATCAGTCCCTTTGGTGACGATAATCGATCCGGTATCGAGCGAACCCTTCATCGGATCTCTGGAATCAGGAACAGAGGAGGAGCGATTATCGGCCTCACCTGCCGTGTGGGCCGTGCGGTCCAAGGAAGTGCGAAGGTTGTCGAAGACCTCGCACTATCAGGCAAAAGCGTATTGCTCGTCGGCAGGCCGGGCGTAGGCAAAACCACCGTTCTCCGTGAACTGGCACGGGTTCTTGCTGGAAGTGGTAAGCGTGTCGTTATCGTTGACACCTCTAACGAGATTGCAGGCGATGGCGACATTCCGCATCCTGCCATAGGCAAAGCCCGGCGTATGCAAGTGCGAACGCCGAGTCAACAGCACTCAGTTATGATTGAGGCCGTAGAGAACCACATGCCTCAAGTCATCGTTGTCGATGAGATGGGAACGGAGCTTGAAGCATCCGCCGCACGCACAATTGCTGAACGTGGAGTCCAGCTCATCGCGACTGCCCACGGTAACACTCTTGAAAACCTCCTGATGAACCCCACTCTCTCCGATCTTGTCGGTGGCGTACAGACTGTTACGCTGGGAGACGAAGAAGCCCGTCGCCGTCGCACACAAAAAACCATTTTGGAGCGGAAGGCACCGCCTACCTTCGATGTCCTCGCCGAGATCCAAAGTTGGGACCGGGTCGCTGTACACGAGGAAGTCGCGCGCACCGTGGATGCCGTGCTTCGCGGGCGACCAGCGAGCCCTGAGATACGTGAACTGGATCTCTCAGGAGTTGTCCGTAAGAGCCGTCCTCGTCCCGTTGTCTCTGCTGAATTTGAAATCGCTCCGTTCAATGAAGCGCCGACTCGGAAAATTCGCTCAGAGCGCAGCACCCCTTCGGAGCGGCCAGCCACCTTCGATCGAAGTGATGATTTACCCCTTGATGACCGAGAGGCGATTGCACCGGAGACTACTTCAGTGAAGCGAGTGCACCCTTTTGGCGTCAGTCGTGAACGTCTGCAACAAGCAGCAGCCGACGCTGGACTCAACATTGCCCTCGCCAACAGCATTGACGAAGCAGACATGGTTCTCACTACCAAAGCACACTTTAGGCGCAGGCCTAGTGTGCTTCAATCTGCGGAGGAGAAAGGCGTGCCGGTATTCGTCCTCCGCAAAAACAGTCCTGGTCAAATTGTCGGGTTTCTGTACCAGGTAACTGAAGGAGAGAGCGGTCATTCAGAGGCTTCAATGGAAGCAGGCACCACAGAAGCTGAAGACGGCGTAGAGCGCATCCTCACCGGGGATGCTGACCGTGTCGATCTGCAGCCTCAAGGGTCCTTTGTTCGCCGCGTGCAACATCAAATTGCTGAACAATCCAAGCTGCGTTCCTATAGTGTTGGCCGAGAGCCTTCGCGGCGAGTCACCATTCGGCGTGTTGGTCGAGGCTAGGGAGTTCCATTGGCACTACTCATAACGTTCGAAGGCGGAGAAGGGACAGGCAAGACTACCCAAGTGAACCTTCTGGTGGAGCACCTACAACAAGCAGGCCATATAGTGCTGCCGTTACGAGAGCCTGGAGGAACTCCCATAGGAGATTACTTGCGCGCCTGGCTTAAGTCTGAAAACGAGCCGCTAACACCAGAGACAGAGCTATTGCTATTCGCCGCTGCGCGTGCGGAGCTCGTACGGACGGTCATCAAGCCAGCACTAGCATCAGGAACCCACGTCTTGCTGGACCGCTACGCCGACTCTACTACCGCCTATCAAGGTTACGGTCGCAGATTGCCGATTGCCCATGTACGCTCCGCCAATGCCATAGCCTCTGCTGGTGTGGTTCCCGATGTCACTATTCTCCTCGACGCGCCTCTGGACATAACACTAGGGCGCACGGTGGGTCGCCAGGACGACGGAGGACGGCGATTCGAAGACGAATCCCTGGCATTTCACCGTCGCGTCAAGGCCGGATTCCTTAGACTCGCTAAACATAGCCCGGAGCGCTGGACAATAGTGAATGCGGTAGAAGACATCGGCTTAGTACATGAAGCCATCTGGAAACGTGTCCAAGGCTTGCTCACCCGGTAGAAGGCCTCTTGCGGCCTAGGTAATCAGGACAAAATACCCTTGACTCACTATAGGGGCTCCTGTACAGTATCGGAGTTGCCATCGTAAGGACGGCGACAAACACCCGTACTTTAACAAGTGAATAGTGGAAGGAAAAGGCGCCTTCGTTCAATTTTGAACGTTATGAATCTTTCGAGATTCTATTTTTTTTGAGAGTTTGATCCTGGCTCAGGACGAACGCTGGCGGCGCGCCTAATGCATGCAAGTCGAACGAATAACTCAGCTTCGGTTGGGAAGTTAGTGGCAGACGGCTGAGTAACGCGTAAATAACCTACCCATTGGCGGGGGACAACTCGGAGAAATTCGAGCTAATACCGCATGTGGTCCACTCCTGCAGGGGAGTTGACGAAAGACTTCGGTCACCAGTGGACGGATTTGCGTTCCATCAGGTAGTTGGTGAGGTAACGGCCCACCAAGCCTAAAACGGATAGCCGGTGTGAGAGCACGACCGGCCAGAGGGGGACTGAGACACGGCCCCCACTCCTACGGGAGGCAGCAGCAGGGAATCTTGCACAATGGGCGAAAGCCTGATGCAGCGACGCCGCGTGGGGGAAGAAGGCCTGAGGGTCGTAAACCCCTTTTCCAGGGGAAGAAGATCTGACGGTACCCTGGGAATAAGCCCCGGCTAACTACGTGCCAGCAGCCGCGGTAATACGTAGGGGGCGAGCGTTGTCCGAATTTACTGGGCGTAAAGGGAGCGCAGGTGGCCAAGTTCGTCGATAGTGTAAGCTCCAGGCTCAACCTGGAGAGGTCTATCGATACTGCTTGGCTTGAGGGCGGTAGAGGAGCATGGAATTCCTGGTGTAGTGGTGAAATGCGTAGATATCAGGAGGAACACCAGTGGCGAAAGCGATGCTCTGGGCCGTCCCTGACACTCAGGCTCGAAAGCGTGGGGAGCGAACCGGATTAGATACCCGGGTAGTCCACGCCCTAAACGATGAATACTAGATATAGGGGGTATCGACCCCTCCTGTGTCGAAGCTTACGCGTTAAGTATTCCGCCTGGGAACTACGGTCGCAAGACTAAAACTCAAAGGAATTGACG
>CALGTL010000079.1 GCA_937901475.1 uncultured Dehalococcoidia bacterium | reverse complement strand
CCAAGATGGCGGCGGCGGTGGTGGCTCGTGCGGCACTCACAGACCGGGACTGCGAGCTAGTGTGGTATACGGCGAAGCTTCAGACTGCACTGAAATTAGCTAAGTTCGATGCCATTTACGATCAATATGTCTAGGCAGTAATCCATAACCTACGCATCCAAGTATAAAAAGAAGCCCCGGTCGTTGACCGGGGCTTCTTTTTATACTTGGATGCGTAGGTTATCTAAGATCGACCTGCCCCTTCAGGGATAATCGGTTCATCCTCCCACGGCGTTTCCGCCGCCCAAGTCGCGAGGACACGCTTAATGGTCTCCTCGTGGGTGAGCGGCCTCCCGGCTTGGGCTGCTGTGTACTTCCCAAGCCTGCCAGGGTGCATTAGGTTCGACCATCGCTCAAGTGGCAATTCGATATTTTCATTGACTTCGGGATCACGAACAATACCCATTGGCTCCCCACCATCCGCGACGATATCCATTTGGTCGCGAAGGAGCTTCCGGTAGAGAATCACTCCTTTATCAGATTCGCCAAGCTTTTCTCGAGAGCGATCTGCATTAGTACCCTGCGTGACCCACGCAACGAAGTCTTGATGGTTGACGAGATCTGCAATCAATCGACCGTCAGACTCGAAGAGAGGAACAGTCCAATGAGGGATTTTCTCCTGGGGCTCGGCGGTTTGCCCTGGTGCCGCCTTGAAGAAGTACCATGTCATGTGCTTGGTGTTGTCATCGTCAACAGGGATGCGGTACTGCAAACTGCAGCTAGTCATGCTGCCAACGAAAAGCACTTGTGGGAATAAGATGGGATGGCCAACAACCCAGTCTCCGTGAGACTCATCGGTGTTCCCTGTGACGCGACGCTTAATTACCCCGTAGTCGAAGACATCGAATCCAATTTTCTTGTGTGGCTGGGGAATCGTAGGAAAGGTATCTGCCTCTGATTTGCCAACGGCGGCAGCAGCCTGCTTCTGCTGCCAGACGCCCCAATACCCGTGAAGCCATTCCAAGTGAACAGGATCAAGCGAATTTTCCATGCATTGCAGCCAGTTGCACGGGAGTTCTATCGTGCCAATGTCACTCCAGCCATTCTCCCATTGAAAAGGCTCCCAGCGGGGCAGGAGCGGCGCAGGCTCCGGGCCCATGTAAGCAAAAATCATCCCTGCAAGCTCTTGGACTTTGTATGCCTTTACCTTTACTTTCTCTTTGAATCGACCATCAGGGTGGACCGTTTCTTCGAAAGGCTGTTCGATACACTGGCCGGTTTCATCGTACATCCAGCCGTGATACATACAGCGTAGGCCATTCTCCTCAGGGATGCCGTAAGACAGGTCTACGCGACGGTGGGGGCAAAGGCGGTCAATTAGACCCAATGTGCCTGATCGGTCTTTGTAAAGAACGAGGTCCTCGCCAAGGATGCGAAGAGACTTGGTAGGGCGGTCGTCCATTTCGACGCTGGCAGCGACAGGATGCCAATAGCGCCTAAATAGCTCGCCCATTGGGGTGCCGGGCATGATGCTTGTCAGCCGTTTGTTCTCATCTACGGAAAGCATTGACTCCTCCTAATGGGCATAAGCCCGGCTCAACAATCCTTGATTCCTACGTGTGCACATTATGACGTGACGCCGAGGGTGGTCAAGTGCTAGAAGTGGCGACTCTTACTCTCTACACCAATAGAGTCGGTTTCAACGGATATGGAATCGTCCCAATAGCGCTATCGCCCTCCAGCCCAGAAAGCGTCGAGCAAGGCACGAGCATTTGGGTGGTTCCAATCGGAAAGTCCTAGAGCAATCACTTCAGCATCTTCGATTCTGCTGAGGCCGTGGAGGGCTAGAGCAGTTATGTAGGACAGATAGTGGCCATGGGGGTCATCATGGATTGCGGCTAATACGCGGGCCGATTCCGTTATCTCCAGGGCTTCGTCATAGCGTTTAAGTATCACTAGCGTTAAGGCTAGGTTTTCCAAAGCTGGCCTGAACCCAGGCCGCAGAGCAGCGGTCGTTTCATCTACGGCGAGAGAATCAGAACCAAATGAAGAATCAAGGTCAGCCAGCTTACGGGTAATTTCCGACAAAATGGTCCAAGCGCGGTAGTCGAGTGGGTTCCTATCTATGGGGACATTCATGACATTTCGTGCGTCTTGCAGCATCGCTATCTGAGCATCAGTTCCGGCTTGCAATCGAGAGGTGTCAATCAATGCACGCGCAAGGCTAATGCGCGGATATGTGGACGAAGGTGAGCGATTGACCGCCTGCCGAGCAAGGGTTCTCGCCGTGGAGAATTGACCGGCTTGCTCCGCCGCATTGGCCTGGCCTGCGAGGTAGTCTGCGTGAACATGAGTCACCACAGTTTGCCACCAGAAGACCAGCGCAAGTAGTGCTGCGCTCACCACTATTACGATGCGGAGGCGATTTTGGAAGTGTGTTACCCCGAGCGAAGCGGTGCACTTTTTTGGAGAAGTACGAATGCGTGGCTGCGCTAATTTACCTTTGGAAGTTGCTGGCGCTTGAGTGAGCGGCTCAATCCACTGACTAGCAGGCATCCGCGCCATAGCGAACACTATTCCGAGCATAATCCAGGTTTGCGTTAGATCCGCGACCTGACCTTTCCCTGCCATCTGTTCGAGTAATCGCCCTGCAAAAACCCCTATCAATCCCAAGACAATATAGGCCATCCAGGGTGAGGTTTCTCCTCGACTCGCAGCCAGCAACATCCGCAATAACGCGAGTGCTGTGGCCATAGCGAGCATGGCGTACGCAAGCAAACCTAGCAACCCTAACTCAATAGCGGTCTGGACAATGAAGTTATGAGCGTGCCAGGGAGTAAGGCTAATCTTGTCGTCACCCTGCAAGCTGAATACGTAGATGAAAGAGTCAGGTCCATAGCCAATCAAGGGGCGAAGAGGAGCCAATGTAAGGGGCGGTATCTCTGGGTGTTGCTCAGTGTCGACCCAGGGTGTAGACACGTAGATTCTGGCAGCGACTCGCCAGATTCCATAGCGTTCACTGAGTCCTCCTGAAGCCGTCATCTCGGCTGGAACCGTCGACAGCCGAGCAGCTAGTTGGCCGGTTCCTTGGTCTGATCCAGGGACGGGTATGTAGCCAGCAGCAAAGGCAATGCCGACTGCTATGGCTACACTCGCTGCTGGGCGACCGATTGCTCTTACCCCCATTACCAGTCCCACAAAAGCCAGGAAGACAATGAAAGCTAGCATGAGGCTCAGTATCGCCCCACGGCTGAGGGTGAAACCAAAGGCTGTAGTCTGGAGCGCTATAAGACCTGCACCTGCCACTATATGGGTGAGTGCTCCATACCTATCCCGCCACCCCTGCCATAACGCGATGGTCAGCGGGATGGTTAGCAGCAGATAGGCTGCTCCAAAAATTGGGTTGCCGAAAGTCATTGAAATACGGACGGGGGGGTCAAAGGCCCCAATCCCGAAGTGCTCTTCTATCCCATACAAGCCTAGGAGGGCCGAGGAGATTGTCACTACCCAGATTAGCCGCCTGAGCTGAACCCCGGTTCGGAGGTGTGTTGCGACCGCAGTGAATATAACGATGTAGCTCGCGATACTGAATAATCCATAGGTGTCACGACCAGGGTCGGTTCCAAAAAAGCTAACACCCATGAGTGGGGACAACACTGTGGAAAGAATTGTTACTGCCGTGACCGCTGCAGCACCTATCACGATGGGTTGACTACGCAGGCCATGTGCAATGGATAAGGTTGATTGGCATACCAGTGCCAACCGCGTTTTTTGTTTGTCAGAGCCAATGGAATGGGGCTGCCTAGCCCATTCCATTGAAAGCAAAACCAACAATAGAAAGGTGATACTTCGAAGTACGAATATCTTGGGACCTTCAACGCCTCCGAATGCCCAGCTCGACGGGAGGAACGCTGCGGGCACCAAACTGGCGGCCGCTAGCCAACACGCCTCTATCGCCTTTTCAAGCTTGGTCATCGCAGCCTCAATAGATCCATACAAACACTAAAACTTATTGAGGGGAGTCTAAATCGCTACGGGCGAGCGGTCACGATGTTTTGAGCATGATTGGCGCAGGGTTGATTAAAGTTAGGCAAGAGATTTGCAGGCCTAAAGGAGTTGCTGGTCTCTCGAGCGGTCCCTGAAGCATACTTCATCCCGCAGTTATCAGGTCACTGATCATTACGCTGGTTCGTTGTCGTCGATGAATATCAGCGGCATGGAGTGGGACGAGGGCGTGATCGCCTACGCGCGCTAAACGCCAATTTGGGGGCGTACACACCTAAGAGATGACATGAGCCTGAGAACACGAGCCAAATGGAGGATGAGTTGAAGATATTCGTTCTAGGGGGGTCGTCGTCGATAGGATTGGCGATTATCCAAGCTTACATTCGCGATGGCCATGAGGTTGTGGCCACTTACAACACGCACAAGCCGACGAACGCGATAGGCGCGTCATGGCTGAAGGCAGACCTGCGAGGGCCTCTGCCTAATCTGCAGTCGGTAGCGTCTGGGGTTGCGGTGGCGTTACTGCTGCCAGGGGTTGTTATGGGTAAGACCTTAGGTGACTACACTGATGAGATGATTACGGAGATGGTCGATGTAAATTTCGCTGGTCAAGTGCGAGTGCTCAGGGAAGTCGCTCCTGTCATGTCAGACGACTCACAGGTAATTATCATGGGGTCACTGTCCGCTCAGCGTGGCTCAGCCGACCCCATATACGGGGCCATGAAGGGCGCCATGCATGCGCTGGCGAAGTCGCTTTCAAAGTCGTTGGCGCCCAAAACAAGAGTGAATGTGGTGGCACCAGGGTTGGTCTCAGATACCCGTATGTACGATGCGACGCCCGAGGCCATTCGAGAAAGCCATCTAGGGGTAACACCTACGGATCATTTCATTAGCGCGGCACAACTCGCAGAAATCGTGGCTGATATCACCAAGCCGCATTGGTCGCAGTTGAACGGGGCGTGCATTGATCTCAACGGTGGGCAGTACGTTCGCTAATCTACTTCTTGTCTTTGTAACGACGGCCTCTGTCCACTATCTTACGCTCGCGGGATTCGTTCATAACGGGGACACCATAGCCGCAACTAGTTGCGGTTCCATCGATGGCGATATCGATTATTTGGCGCTCAGGTAGCGCGATTTCAGTTGCGAGTGATTCCATCAGTTGCTCTCTTATTGGCGAATCCGCGATGGCCGTAATTGTTGCCTTCCCAAAGAGCCTAACGACAGCAGCGTTGGTTTCTTCGAATGAGCAGATCATCACGGTAATGGGCCCTCCAGCCATGGAGTGGCGCGCTGTCTCATTGCCACTGCCCGTGTAATCAAGGTAGGCCACACGATTGCGGTCGATAATGTGTAGAGGGACTCCACCTTTGGGTGATAGGTTGATCGGACCGACACCATGGGGGCCATTGGTGAGAGCGGGATCAGCAGAAGCAATGAAGAAAAGTTTAGCGTTCTCTATAAGATCAGATTGATCGTCGGTGATGGATTTAAAATAATCGGCCATGGGATTCCTCTAAGTTGTACATATCGGTGCGTTGGCGGAGCATAACATTTGTAAGGTGGCCCAGATACGAGAGTTGTGCGATTCTTGGGCCGGTTCTAAATAGTTATACGGAGGCTCTATGGCAGGCACTTTCCAGATAATCGGCGCCTCGACCCCGAGGGCGGACGCGGTAGAGAAAGTTACGGGCCAGGCCCGGTTTACATCTGACACAATGATGCCGGGGACGCTGTGGGCGAAGTCTCTCCGCTCGCCGTATGCCCACGCGCGCATCGTGAGCGTAGACACGTCTCGTGCCTCCGCTTTACCGGGCGTTCGTGCAGTGCTAACTGGGGCCGATGTCAGTGGAGTGCTGTTCGGAAGACGTATGCGCGACGTGCCGGTGCTCGCGGAGCATATAGTGCGCTTCGTGGGGGAACGCGTGGCGGCGGTGGCCGCAGATGACGCAACGATTGCCGAGACCGCTTGCCAGCTTATAGATGTTGTCTACGAGGAGTTGTCTCCCGTTCTAGGGCCTGAGGCAGGGTTGGCCGACTCTGCGCCAATCTTGCACCCGGACGTGAATAGCTATGCAGGCTTGCCACGAACCATTGAAGGAAATCTGAACGCGTTCGTGACAGACACGTGGGGCAACGGGAGTATCGCGAAGGGTTTCATGGAGTCCGATGTCATCATCGAGGGTACCTATACGACGCAGCGAGTGCATCAGGGTTACATGGAGCCTCACGGTTGCTTAGTGTGGATCGACGACACGGGCAGGCTGAATGCCTATGCGCCTAACAAGGCCCCACATCGCCTCAAGATTAATCTGTCAGACGCCTTAGGGATAGCAACGAACCAAATAGTCATTCATCACTCAGTGGTGGGTGGCGATTTCGGCGGCAAGGGTTCGCCGATGGACGTGCCGCTCTGCTACTTCTTCGCGAAGATGACGGGGAAGCCTGTGCGCGCGACGATGAGCTACGCAGAGGAATTAGCGGCAGGGAATCCGCGCCATGCATCAGTGAGTTACCTTCGAACCGGGTTGAAGGAAAATGGCACGATAGTCGCACATGAGGCGCGCATTTTGTTCGACTCCGGAGCATATGCAGGGTTCAAGCCAGTGCCTGCCGTGAATTTGCCGGGGGCCGCTCACGCCGGCGACCCTTACCGCATACCAAACGCATTCATTGAAGCAATTCATGTCTATACCAACACTATTCCCGGTGGTTTTTACCGAGGGCCAGGGGCAGTGCAGTCCAATTTCGGTATCGAGTCTCACATGGATGTGATCGCGAAGCAGATGGGAATAGACCCTATTGAATTACGCCGGCGAAATCTGATTAAGCCCGGTGAGATCACAGCCACGGGACACCACGCACCTACGATGAATCCAATCGGTACCCTGGATGCGGCACTGGCCGCCTCCGAGTGGTCGTCGCCAAAGCCGGCAGGTATTGGTCGAGGTATATCGCTCGCATACAAGGGCCAGGGCGAAGGCCAATCAACGGCAGGAGTCGAATTACAACCTGGTGGGGCAGTGGTTCTCCGTACCACAGTTTTCGAGGCGGGAACCGGTTCCTACACAGCGTTCGCTCAGATGGTTGGGGAGGAGCTTGGTCTTCCCTCAGAGGGCGTAATAGTAGAACCTTGGGACACTGATGATGGGCCATTCGACACAGGCATAGGTGCTAGTCGTGTAACGCGAGTGGCTGCTCCAGCCGTTTACCGGGCAGCGACGGAAGCGCGCAATCAACTTGTCGTTGTCGCAGCGGACGCACTTGGCTGGCCTGCCACACAGATCGAGGTTCGAGGATACGAGGTCGTCAGGCGCGATACGGGTGAGGGGTGTCCTTGGCCGGAATTCCTCGAGCAAGCGATCATTACACAGGCCACCAATACCGAGACCGAGGAATCCCCCGTCGCGTCGTTCATAGCGCAGGTCGCAGAGGTTAGCGTGGACAACGAAACGGGGGAAATCAAGCTGCTACGCGTAACCTCCGCTCATGACACAGGCCAAGTGCTCAACCCCATGGGTCATCAAGGCCAAATCAATGGCGGTGTGATGCAGGCCATTGGTCATTCGCTGATGGAGGAAATAGGCATCGGTAACAACGGTCGCGTCGATGTGGCGAGCCTTGCAGACTATCGCATGCCGACAACGATGGATTTGCCGGTTTTGACGACAGCCCTGGTTGAGTCTGAGGATGGGTTGGGGCCTTACCGATCGAAGGGCATTGGCGAATATGCAATCGGTGGCCTGGCAGGGGCAATAGCAAACGCTGTGGCGGATGCTTCGGGATTACGAGTCCCGTCGCTCCCGGTAACAGCTGAGAAGGTGTATGCAATGCTGCGCGAATTGCGTTAGCAAGATCAGAAACTGGATTCTGCTTGGAGTTTGATTAAAAGTTCTGGCCCTTGTTTATAGGACAAGCATTCTTGCAATCTGCTAGCCCGGTGGAGGCCGAGTGGCTTCGCTTACAGGGAGGGGGTCTGGTAGGCGATTGAGTGTTTCTTTGGCCAAGAATGCTAGCAGAACGGCGGCGATCACAAGAACGGGGGCTGCTGCGAAGAATACGACCCCAGGATTGGAGGCGGCAGCGATGTGCCCACCAGCCAATGGGCCCGTGATGGCGCCAAGCTCAGCGGTAGTGCGGCGCAGGGCCTGAAGTCGACCGCGAGCATGTGCAGGTATGACGTCGTAAGTGGACGTGGCTACGGATCCGAGCGATAGCCCGCTAGCGAGGCCCAACAATACGAGCAGCCCACCAATGGCGAGGTAACTGCTTGCGAAAGGCATAAGCAGGAACGCAATAGCAGGTAAGCCAGTGCTGGGGACAGTTGCCCATTTGCGACCGATTTTGTCCGTCACGAAGCCTGCGGGGATGATCATGATGATGACAAAAATGCCCTGAAGCGATAGCAGATAGCCTAGCTCGCTAGCGGAAAATCCACGGTAGGTGATGACGTAGAAGGGCAGCATGCTCTGCAGCACCATGCGATAAAGCATCATGGTGAACGTAGCGAATACGAGCACGACGTAGGTCGCTCGGAGCGCAGGCTCAATCTCACGGACAAGGCTAGGGATAGTGGTGAATCGCCTAGGCGACCAAAACGGGATCGTAGGGCCTAGGCTAGCGGGGCGCACGGGCACGTTGCCATGTTTCAGAGGTGCGAGCAGACTAAGAGCTAGCACTAATGCGGCAGCGAGCATATAAGCAAGGAATACAGCGCGGAAATCAACGCTGTCTGCGAGGACTCCTCCGAGCGCGGGACCAAGCGCCATGCCAGCCGAGTTGGTGCCCATGAAGCCGCTCATCATGCGACCACGTTGGTCGGGATTCACGAGTGCCACGCCCGCGATTTCCCGTCCAATCATCCAGGTGCTGTTCCCCATCCCCGCGAAGCCCATAGCAATTAGTACTAGCCAAAACCAGGGCGCGAGCACTACCGTGAACGCGCCGCCGATGATCAGCATCGGCCCAAGTAATAGTGCTACGCGAGCGCCCAGCTTATCGACGATGATTCCGGCAGGGGGAGTGCCCATTAGCGCTCCTACAGACCATGCGGTCACAATCTGCGCGCCCCAAAAGAGTGAGACGTCGAAATACGCAGCGATCAGCGGGATCGTTGGGATGGTCATACCAAAGCCGAAGCTCACTAGGAGCGACGTTCCATAGAGAGTGGAAAGCCCGCGGGCAGATTCGCCGAGTCTCATTTCGCGCATCATCGCACAGTTGTATCTAGGCACGAAATAATATGCTCAACATCGGAGATGAGAGGGCCATTCAATACCCGCGAGGTAAGCTGCCATTAAGGCGTGTCGCGCAAGGTATTCGAGTCAAGTGAACGTTGCTCTCTTTCGGTAGCATCGTGCGCTCCTCAGTTCGCGGCTTATCAATGGTCACTCACCATTGAGGAATTCTCTATTGATTCAAGTCTCTAATTTACTGACTTACGCTTTTTTTGTACCGGGAGGGGCCCAAGGGATGAGCTTGTCGGGACCGTAGGAGCGAACCGACAGGTGTAGTCGCCCAAAGTCTGCGACTTCCATCTCGAACTTGTCGCCGTCGTTGATGTTCGACAGGCCTCGATGATGCGTGCCGCACGAAATGATGTCCCCGGGTTCAAGCTCAATGTATTGCGAGAGCCAAGCAATTTGCTTAGCGACGCCGTGGGCCATGTCAGACGTGTTGTAATCCTGGCGCAACTCGCCGTTCAACCAGAGTTTGACTTGAATAGCCTGCGGGTCGGGATATTCGTCTTTGGTCACGATGGCCGGGCCCATAGGTGCCCATGTCTCCATCCCTTTATGCATGAAGGTCGTGCGCCGACCTTGGACGCCAGGTCCACGAGCGGAGACGTCTACAAAATTCATGTAACCGAAAATGTAATCAAGGGCATTTTCTTCTTTCACATAGCGTGCGTTCTTGCCGATCACGTATGCGAATTCAGGCTCTGGCTGATATGCGGTAGCGCCTTCGCCAAGGTCCTCAATGGTCACGGTGTCGCCATCGCCGATGACGCCTGATCCCTTGTGAAAGAAATCGATGTTGGGCAATTCCTTGCGATTGCTGTTCTCGCGGTCGAGGTAATTGGAGAAGGCGCACAGCATATAGTGAGGGCGCGGGAGTGGGGCGCGCAGCCGGACACTGTCCCATCCCAGGCCGTCGGACTTGGCCATGATGGCTTCGAACTTGGGCCGCAGCGACTCAAAGTCAGCGATGACGCTCTCCATTAGCGTGTTGGGGGGGAGGGTGTCGTAATTAGCGACAGCTGACGAGACGTCGACGATGTTGCCGTTTTTGACCACGCCTAATTTGTAGTCGTCGAAGAACAGGATCCTCATAGCTTGCTCATCTCTCCTATCGGTGGAACTAAAGGTTGCTCCAAGACTCACTCTGCCAGCAAGGCCTTTAGAAGCCAGCAGGAACTGGTACTTGGTGCTGCAGCATGATCTCTTTGCGCTGCTTGGCTGATTCTAGAATCGCCCACTGCACTTCAGCAGTTGCCCACCCCCAGCGGCCATCGTGGAGCATCGGAGAGTTGTAACGAACGGCGTTGTAGAGTTCCATAATCTCGGAAGACAATATCATGCCTTGCCCGCCTGATTGGTGAACCGTGACCTCACGCATGCCGTTGTTGTCGTAGATATACATACCCTGGGCCGACATACGGATGTCGCCGCTTTCGCAGGATGCGATCAATACGCCAAGGTTGCCTGGCGCCCAAGGCCTACCCTCGCTGCCACCAACGATGGTGCCCTCTGCAGAGCCTCCAAATCGGGTGGATTCCTTGCGGGCCTCTTCATCAACGTTACCCGCGAGCAAATCTTCTCTGAATTGAGACCTGCTCTCATGGCCTCGATCAGTAAGCCAAGATGTAAGGTCCATGCTGTCGAAGTAACCATAAGAGTTGTACGTGAGAGTGACAGGCGTTCCGTCTTCAAAGTCCAGGAACGCGGAATAGTAACCGGTGCCATTGGGGCGCTCAGGACGCCAGTTGCCGACAGATGCACGTACGCTGCGCACCATGCCGCCAGCGAGGTAACGAGTCGTCTCAATCTGGTGCGGGGATTGCCTCCAGACCACACCACCTCCGTCAATGTCGGATACCTCTTGAGGCATGCGCGGCCGGAGCATCCAGGCGGTGTAAGCTACAACATTCATGGCTTTCAAGGGGCCAAGCTCTCCGGAAGTAATGACGCGGCGCATTTCGATAGTCAAGGGGCTGGAGCCCTGCGTCTGGCCACCAGCAAGCAGCTTTACGCCATTGCGATCGACTGCTTGTTGAACAGCGGCGCACTCCGCCATAGTTATGCCCATGGGCTTACGGAGGTTGATGTGCTTGCCCGCGTTAGCCGCAGTAATAGCATTCTCAGCATGCAAATGGTTCGGGGTAGAAATCCAAACCGCTTCAACATTAGGATCGGCGCAGAGTGCTTCTGCCGTTCGGTAGGTCTTTCCTCCGTAGCGCTTCTCGAATTCGTCTAAGGCTTGAGGGCGCAGATCAGCGCCTGCGTAGATTTCGATCTCTGGTTGGGCTTCCAGCGACGGAATAAATTCTGTCGCGCCGAAACCGAGACCGATGATTCCGATTTTCATAGGTTTCTCAATAGCCATAGGGGCTCCTTATGCACTGGCTTCGTCAGGCGGCGCAGCGCATCTTACTCGCTCCGGATACTCAATGTCTTACGTGTAAGGCTGTGTTCAATATCCCAGGGTGGGAGGAAGTTACTTCGCGCCTGGCGGACGCCGGGGAGTAGGCAAGGGTGCCTCAGAGTAGTGGTAGTTGAACGGTTTGCGAACCAGAAGAAAGGGCCTGCTAATTAGCAGGCCCTTTCTTCTGGTTCGCTCAACTGTCGATCAACTACCCGCCAGCAGCTTCGATTTCCGCTCTGGAGCTTCCTTCCAGGTGAGTGCGAGACATCACTATCTGGCGCACGCCCTCGTCGACATTTGTGTCGATGAGGGCGTGGTTGGGGTCACGCTGATAGCCGATTGGGTCTTCGCCACGCTGAACACGCTCAATCTGCTCCTTGGTGTGGCGGCGCAGTAGCACTACGCCGCGGTCGGAGTAGCTGAGGTGCTCGCTCTGGCGATTGGCGATTGGGCCTTGGGTCTCCCAGGCCATCTGGTCCTGGGCGTTCACGCTGTGAAGAATGAATTTCGTTTCCGGGTGTGACTTGGTTGGGTCTTCCTTAATTGGAGCCTCGAAGGTGATTTCGGGGTCGAAGGAATCCTCGGGCTCCGAACCATCTTCTGTGGGGTAAAAGAAAAGACGGTGGTGCATTGTGTGGGTGTCGTCTATGGGGACGCGGAATTGTGAACTCGCACCTTGTCTTAATATGTTAGGGAACAGCACCGGGTGGGCGTCCTCCATCCCGTTAACGTAGACCCGGTGTTTCATAAGTCCGCCGTAAGGAGTGATGTAAAAATCGAAGCTCTCAACATCGTCGGTGAACCCGCGCGTGCTACTGATTGCCGTCTTGCCTCGGCCGATGAATTCCTGGTGCAGTACCTGTAGGTGGGCAGGATCCATAGAATTCTCCATCGCCTGGAACCAGTTGGCGTGAAGTTCATTGTGGATAAGCCACTTGCGCGTGCCATCAGCACGGAACAAAGTGTCATAGTTGACCATGGGTGGCACAGGCAATGGACCCATGTATGCCCAAATCATACCGAGGTAGTCCTGTACAGGGTATGCGGTCGTTTTGACGTTCTTCATGATGGCGTCGTTACGCTCAGGCGGAGTTTCAATGATGTTGCCATCGCAGTCCATCAACCACCCGTGGTAGACGCAGGAGATGCCACGCTCCTCTACTCGTCCGTAGACCAAGGAGGCGTTACGGTGGGGACATTTGTCAGCAATCAAGCCAAATCGATCGGACTTGTCTTTGAAAATTACGAGGTCTTCGCCAAGCACCCGGACGAACTTGGTTGGTGACTCCTTGTTGATCTCGCGTGAAAGGGAGATCGGGTGCCAGTACATGCGGAGCAACGCTCCTCCTGGAGTGCCAGGCCCGACTCGGGTAAGCAGTTCATTATCTTCCGGTGAAAGCATTTTCCGTCCTCCTGGCGTCGATACGAATACGGCTAACTAGAGTATATATAAACGCAGTCTCTGCTGAGACTACCTTCCTGGTCAAGCGGATAAGGACGATGCTTGCCCATGGACGTATGATTGGAATCATCTAATGCAAGATCTCTCCAGACGCAAACGGCACCCGGGGGTATTCAGCCGCGACGGGCTTCCCATCGTTGGCACGTTTCTCATATGGGGTACGGGGAGCGGGGCTCAGACCCTCGCGAGGCCTTTGTTTGCATACGCGATCACTGATTCAGTGTTCCTAGTCACAGTGCTAATTTCCACGTTGGCTCTATCTCGCATGATTTCGGGGCCATTGACGGGTTACTTGGCTGACCACTGGGGCCGGAAGCCGATGGCGGTGACAGGCGCTGCTGTACGAGGTATCGCATCAGGGTTAGTCTTCTTCACCGACAGCTTTCCAGCATTCTTCGCCTTGGAATTCATAGGCGCCATCGGTGTTTCAATGTGGCAAACCACGTCGCAAGTCATCGTGGCTGACATGAGCACGCCTGAGAACCGGGGTCGGGCCGTCGCGACGCGCAACACGACGTTACGCTTGGGCCAAATCATCGGTCCTTTGTTGGGAGGGGCCGTGGCTGGTTTGTTCAGCCTCCAGGCAGTTTTCTTCATCAACGCGGTATCAAAATTTATCGTGATGATTGTGACATGGCGGATGGTGAAGGAGACCAAGCCAGAGTTGGAAGCGGAGAATGCCAAATCTGCTTCGACATCACGTGGCGCAGTCCCACAGGTTGAGCCTTCTGTAAGTATGTGGTCCATCATGGCCTCACGATCGTTCGCGGCCCTAGCACTAACGACCATCGCTGTGACAATGATGAATCAGGGAGTATTCATGACTCTTTTTCCCATTGCTAGTAAGGAAGTGGGGGGGCTGGACCCGGCGCAGATCGGAACGTTGGTGGCCATTGCTAGTACCATCACATTGCTCTTCTCGCTCCCAAATGGCGTGCTCGTAGATAGATGGGGGCGCAAGCGATCGTTGGTACCTGGACTCGTCTTGGCGGGCGGCGCTGCAGCGCTTCTAGCGCTAGTCGTCGACTTCCACACTGCACTCCAAGCGGCCGTCGTGTTCGGCCTCGCCCAGGCGATGACGCAGGGTGCCAACCAGACCTATGCGATGGATCTCGCTCCCGAAGATAGGCGTGGCGCATTCTTGGGAATGTGGAGTTCTTTCCAGAGCTTCGGCGCTTTCATTGGCCCTCTTTCGGTAGGGATTATCGTTGAGGTATATGGGTTCTCTGCCGCGTTCTACAGCGTGGCGGTCGTGATGGTGCTAGCCGGTTTGGCGATGGGTATGTTCGGGCCCGAAACGAAAGCGCAGCCAGGCAGTAGTTAGCCTGACGTGCTAGGGTTTGGGGCGAATCGTCAAGCCCACTCTCTCAATTAAGTAACCCAAGGAGTATTCAAAGATGAACCTACGACTCAGTCTTGGCATGGCCTCTAACCCACGAACATGGCCGATTCTCGATGGCACGGTGAAGGCCGATGGCATCGACCTGGTACCTAGTATCGTTCACGGCTCCGAGTTGTTCTGGCGCCAGTTGCGATTCGCCGATTTCGATGTGTCGGAGATGTCATTTTCATCATTGATGATGTCGATGGCACACGGCGACGAGCGCTGGACAGGGTTGCCCGTGTTCACAACTCGCAATTTCTTCCACACTGGAATGCTTATTCGCAAGGATGCGGGTATCAACAAGCCCTCTGACTTGAAGGGCAAGCGCGTAGGTGTCCCTGAATACCAGCAGACTGCCGCACTCTGGATTAGAGGGGCTCTACAGCACGAGTTTGGGGTTGAGCCCAAAGACATGGAATTCTTCATGGAGCGGACGCCGAGCCACAGCCATGGTGCGGCCACCGGGTTCAAGGCACCTGAAGGTGTGACGGTGAACCAGATACCAGAAGATAAAAGCATCGGCTCGATGATGCTCTCAGGGGAGCTTGATGCAACACTGCTCTATTTAGTTGACCCCAATCTGGTTGATCGCTCCACAGCAGACTTGTGGAGCCATCCGGACATCGCTTACCTTTTCCCCGACCGGAAAGCCGAAGGGGCTCGGTACTACAATTCGACTGGCCTCTACCCCATCAATCACGGAATGGTTGTGAGGCGTTCAATTGTCGATCAAGAACCTTGGGTGATGCTCAACCTACTGACCGCGTTCCAGAAGGCTGCGAAAGTGGCAGACGAACGCCGCATCGAGCAGACGTCTTACCACGCGGCGTCAGGCTTGATTTCGCCCGAGGCCGCGGAGGCTTTAAAGAAGCCCATGGTGACCCATGGAATCACAGCGAACCGCAAGGTATTGGAGACAGCCACGCAGTACTCGTTTGAGCAGGGCCTAACGTCCAAGCTGGCGAAGCTAGAAGATATTTTCGGCGCGAGCACGATGGAGCAGTAGCCGTATGAGGCATCGAGAACGCCAGGGCAGCCTGGGTTGTGCTGCGCGACAAGGCTGTCCGGTGCAGGGAGTACTTGTGGGCCAAGGGTTTCGCGAGTTACTGTCCAGTTATTCGATTTGCCGCAATCCAGTATCAAGAGAGTCACATGGATAAGATTGTTAGGAAACTAGAGGCCGCGCCTCCTACACCTGGTGCTCCTGATCCACAGGGGCGGCGCACTATCACCCTGCACGTTGATGCTGAGACCCGTGAGCGACAACTCAAACATGCGATCGTCACGGGGGGCAGCACTAGCCCATTTGAGGTCTACTCCGACGAGGGGTTTTACTTGGGAGGAGACGATTCAGCACCATCTCCATTGGCTTATTTCAGTCTTGGCATTGCGTTCTGAATGCTTACTCAGTTCGCTCGGTTGAGCGAACAGACCAAGCTCTCTTACCGCAAGGCTAGCGTAAGCCAGACGACGAAGTTCATTCGCGGCGGATCCATCTTGGCCGGCGACATCTATGGGGAACCGGGAGGCATTGTCACTAATATCGATATCGACTCTGACGAGCCTGAGAGCAAGGTAGCTAATATTGTTCAGCTAGCTTCACAATCGTGCTTCGCGTTGCAGTCCATGGTGCAGAACACGCCGGTGACGGCAAGTGCAACATTGAAGGGTGTGTATCTGCCTTACTAGGGTCACTTATCAAATCATCCAACGGAGTCAACAATGCCTGCAAATTGGACGACCATCAATGTGGATGGGCAAGAGATGGAAGCGTATGTAGCCTTGCCTAGCGGTGAAGGCCCTCATCCTGCAGTGATAATCGCGCAGGAAATCTGGGGCGTGAATGGCTACCTGCAGTCGATGGCAAACCGCCTAGCGGCACACGGAATAGTCGGTGTAGTGCCAGCTCTCTTCCATCGCGAAGGCAATGGTGTTTTGGGGTTGTTTGAGGAAACCGATCTCGCTTTGGAGCGCTTAGGTCGCTACCGGGACGACGAGATCCTTGCTGATGTGCGAGCAACGCAAGCTTACCTGCATGGTCGCGATGACGTGCGAAGCAATCGAATCGGTATCATGGGGTTCTGCGTGGGGGGCCGTATTTCTTACATGGCTGCAGCAGCCGTCGATGGCCTGGCGTGCGCGGTAGATTTCTACGGAGGCCGCTGCTTCGTGGCTATGGGGGACAGCCCCACGCCATTTGAGCGCACTAAGGACATTAGTGCGCCTTTGTTGGGATTGTTCGGCGGCGACGACTTGAATCCTTCACCGGAAGACGTTAGCAAGATGGCTGCTGCTTTGTCGCAACACGGGAAGACCTATGAATTTCATTCGTACCCTGGTGCTGGCCACGGCTTCAACTGCGAGGAACGCCCCGCATATCGCCGTGAGGCTTCGCTACATGCGTGGGGAAAGGCCTTAGAGTGGTTCGATCGATACCTAAAATCATAGCCCTTAGCAATCCCGGTTGTTAAGCGTGGCGCGCTCGCGTGCAGTTGTTATATTTAATTTAACATGTGAATAATTTGTCTCTCTTCCGTTCAAACCGCCCCGTGATCCTTGGTGATAGGCCATCGGCCGATGCCATTCCTTCGTTAATCAAGCGCAACACGGCGCTGTTCGCATCGGCTCAGGCACTGCAAGGTTCCGGTAACCAGATGGTGACTGCTCTCAGCGTGGTCATGGTGCTGCAGTTCACTGGCTCAGCGCTCCTAACAGGTACAGGAGTGACGATGCTGCAATTGGCGAGGATCGCAGTTTCCTATCCACTCGGGAAACTGGCGGATAATTACGGAAGACGACCAGCGATGCTGGTCGGTCTTTTCCTTGGTTTATCTGGAGCCCCCATCCTCGCTACGTCAGTCGTGTTCGAATCCTATTTACTCTTCACGCTAGGAGCGTTCGTGTTCGGTATGGGCGTAGGAGCAACGCAGCAGTTGCGAGTTGCTGTAACGGACATGTACCCGAGTAATCGCCGGGGAGAGGCGCTCGGCTATTTATTAACTGGGAGCCTTGTGGGCAGTATTGCCGCGCCGGTTCTGATCGCAGTGTCTGAGGTGCTCTCCACATCAACAGGCATCGATAAGCTTGCGATGCCGTGGCTGCTTACTCCAGTGCTCATAGTGCCTTCAGTGTTCGCGATTTTAGCCGCCAAACCGGACCCGAAGCACATCGCAACTCACATGGCCGATTACTGGCCGGGAATCATGGAGAATGCCCGGCCCTCTCGCGGGAAAATGACATTCAAAGAAGTCCTGCAATCGCGGCCGCGAATGACGGCGATGGCTTGTTACGCACCAGCGCAGGGCGTAATGTCAATGTCAATGGCAGCAATGCCGTTAGTACTGGCATCATCGGGGCACTCGCTGACGCGCATCTCTCTAGCCGTGACGATTCATGTGCTAGGAATGTTTGCGTTCTCGATACCGCTGGGAAAGCTAGTGGACCACATTGGGCGCACCAAGGTCATCTGGGGAGGTCTTGCCGCATCAGCGGCGGGGGGCTTGCTCATGCCGATGACTGAGATATACGGACCAATCACGATCGGTGGGTTCTTGTTCGGTGTCGGTTGGTCTGCGGTGTTCGTCGCAGCGACTGCGATAATCGCGGATGCTACCCCTGCGGAGCAGCGAGGGCGCGCCATCGGACTCAACGATACTACGGCGAGTCTGTTCACCATCGCACTACCACTGACAGGCGGGGTCATCGCTGATCAGTTCGGGTTGATGGCCGTCGGGATTTTCGCGGCGATACTAACAATGCTCCCGTTGCCGTTGCTAATGAGGCTACGCGAAACCTCGCCGGGGCATTTCGATGAAGCACGAGAAACACCGGCTCCAATCTAACTGTCGACACCCTTAGCTGAACGCAGGCAAGACTTCTTTACCGAACAGTTTCAAAGAGTCTTCCACCATTTCGTGCGGCATGCGCCCAATGTGGAATTTACCTGCAAAGTGGTTGTACCCGATACGTTCACTGGTTTCGGTGAGCTTGCGGGCGACGGTCTCCGGGCTGCCAACGATAGCGAGTCCGTTGTCTATCCAAAATTCAAATGACTTCGCGCACTCGCGAAAGATACGGCCACGCTCTCGAATGTCTGGGGTGTCTTCAGTCCCGGTCCCGCGAGGGCTCGCACCGAAGCCGACCCGACTAGTGGAGATCAATTCGCGGCCTAGTGTGTTGGATTCCATGATGTATTGCTCAGCCTGTTCACGCGCCTTAGCGTCGGTTTCAGCAACGTGCACAACACGCATGAGGAATTGCTTAGGCATCAGGCCGCTATGACCGGCCTCTGTCCATAGTCGACGCCAATCAGCGAATTTCGTGGTCATAGAGGCGTCCGTGTCAATGTTCTGCGCCATGTGGTAACCACGCTTCGCGGCGAACTCAATGGCACGAGCGCTGTGAACAGCGGCCCAGATCGGAATGCTTGGCTTCTGGTACGGCTGCGGCTGAACCATCGCCTCCTCAAACTGGTAGAACTTGCCGTGGTAAGTGACGGGTTTGCCCGACCAAGCCAATTCGATGATATCCATCGCCTCATCGCCCATCTCCTGGCGATCGTAGAAGTTCATACCCCAACGAATAAACTCGTGCTCATGGACACCGATGCCGGCGCCAAATTCAACGCGGCCGCGAGAGAGATGGTCAAGCATGGCGACCTCTTCGGCGAGGCGGATCGGGTTGTGGAAAGGAAGTTGCCAAATCATAGTACCGAGCCTGAGTTTCTCGGTGTGTTGAGCGACCGCAGCCAAGAAGACCGAAGGGCAGGTGACAGCGCCGACGTAAGACCCCTGGTGTTCCAGTGTCCAATAGTACTCAAATCCCACTTCTTCAATGAGCTTCGCCTGCTGAATATGCTTCTCGTAGACATCGGCTGCGCTTCCAGATTGCATGATTTCGTACGTCTGCATCTGATCCCAAACACCGAATTCGATTTTAGCCATGCCGGGGCCTCCTGAAATTACCTGTCACGAACCTAGCTACTCTACCCCTAGGTAGAACCTAGTTCAACTCGCATAACCACCTGCGCAGCCAAGCGAATATTCCTTGCACCTGATGAGAGATAATGCGTTGTATGTAGTATTAGTAGTCTTGGAGGCAGCTATGGCTGAAGTTCGCGACGACCGAAAATACCACGAAGGGCACGGCTGGATTGTCATGGAGGACAACAATATTGGGCGCTTCGGTATCACCGATTTCGCTCAGGCAGAACTTGAAGAGGTGGTGGTGGTGATGCTTCCCAAGGTCGGAGCCCGAGTCGCGCAGGGTATTCCTATGGGAGAGATCGAATCGCTAAAGGTGATATCCGATCTGATTGCTCCAGCAAGCGGTGAGGTGGTCGAGATTAATGATGCAATTGAGAAGGACCCCGCTCTCGTTAACAATGCACCCTATGAAGGTGGGTGGTTAGTGAGAGTGAAGCTAGACGGCCTCGCACAGATTGATGAGCTTCTGGGTGCGGCGGCATACGCTACACAGACCAACGGCTAGGGTCAGGTGTTGGCAAGCTTAAAAGCATGCCACATCACCGGTGGAGTGCCTCTCCCTCCGCTGATAAGTCTAGAGACCGTAAAACCTGATGGCGTTACCGCTGAGAATGGCATCCTTGTCTGCAGACGAAACATCAGGGTTCTCGCAGAGTTCGGCAATCTCTTCTTTGCACGTCTCGTTGTTGACTTCGTGAGGGAAGTCGGAGGAGAAGATATAAGGCTTATTGCCTGTGGTTTTCACCGCGAAGGGCAAGGTCAATTCATCGCCCTCTACGCCCACATAGATACGGTCTTCGTCAATGTGGCGGTTGATGTAATCGGTCATGGACTCGCCCTTCTTGATTTGAAGGAAGCGTCCACGCGGGTCGTATTGAATATGGCTTGCCCATGCGCTGGTAAAACGCTCCATGCAGGTCAAAAGCCAGCCGCAACCGGCCTCCATAAAACCAATCTTAAGGCCAGGGTATTTATCAAAGACGCCATTGAAAATGATCCCTGCGAAATTGACCATCTGCCCGTAAGGGTGGCCCAGTGCATTCACTGGTGCGTAAGGACTCATATCATCCATCAGCATATTGTCGTGTGCCCCTCCGTGGATGCCGATACACACTCCAAGGTCTTGTGCCTCCGCGTAGATGGGCCAATAGCGGTCGTTGCCTAGGTGAGATTGCAGGCCATCAGCACCTGTTGAGGGGAGCATCGCACCAATCATTCCATAGTCCTTGACGATGCGACGTAGCTCAATCACGGCTTCGGCCGGCTCCTGGAGTGGTATAAGGCCCATGACCTGAAATCGACCATTCTGATCTTTCATATATGTTTCGTACATGAAGTCGTTATAGGCGCGGGCCAATTCGATTGCCCAATCCCTGCTAACAATCTTACCGAAGGTCAGTCCACGCGTCGTATACAGCACGGACTTTTCCATGCCCAGGTCATCCATGAACTCATTCCATCCATCAACTCCGACGGGGGCAAATGCGCCCTCCGGGAGCGTGTGTTTATTAGAGGAATGCAGGTGATCACTGGAGGGGAATGGGTCTCTGAAAGGGCTACCGCTCTGGTACTCAGCGGGCATCCGCGCAACAATCGCCGCTATGTCTTCCATAACGTGACCGTCACCATCGATGAGTCGTTCCAAGTTGTGCGTAGCCATAACCCCTCCCCGTGACTGAAATCGTGGGTCAAGGATACCCACTGGAATTATTCCGTCAATCCACATCTCTTCGATAAAACTTGCCATCCCTTGGCCCGGCAGGAACTGCTGCTACCTCAAGCTTGCATAGGCATTTTGGATCCGAAAGCTTTTCTCGGTGACCTAAAACACGCCCAGCCCTCCATCCTACTGCCAACCCACAGCTCCTTGTTTAATTCGAGCGCACGTGCGTCCTGAATCAAGCGTCGCCGAAACGCAATAATGACTGTCTTGCTAGTTCTGAGGTATTCCGCCATGTGGTCCATCTAGGCCCCCATCTCTCCAGTCGTGGCGGCGGCGGAATACGACAGAGGTGCATGAAGTTACCGCCGACTCTATTCCAATTTACTCACCCATCAACCATACGTATGTGTTGTAGATTGATTCTTGCTGCGTACGATGCACCCTACCCTGGGCAGCAGGTCCCTTCAAGTGTTCAAGTTCGAACTGCTTGGCTGCCTCTGCCTGGAACTCTTCAACATCTGAGATAGGCACGTGAGGGAAGTCCTTACCAGCCGCGCAGTACGCGTACCAGTTCATCTTGGCTTGTTCTTCAAGCTGGACCATGGTGATAACGGAGTCCTCAAGTGACTTGCCGACGGTTGCGGCTCCATGACCTCGCAGCAATATCGCTTTGCTGTCCCCCAGCGTACTAGCGACCTCCATGCCATCTGCCTCGGAGAGAATCAGTCGTTGGTGAGGGAACATCGGGAGGGGGTTTTTAACCAAGCCGTTGCCCTCGTTGCACATAGGCATGATGTCTCCTTGGATGAGGCCCATAACAATCGTGAAGCGCGGGTGGACATGCACCACAGACATGACTTCCGGGTGGGTCTTGTAGATACAAGAGTGCATTTTCACTTCGTAGCACTGGCCGGAACCCACTGGGCCGTCAACTTTGTAGCCGTCTAGGTCAACAGTAACCATGTCGCCGCCCTTCATTGCCGCTAACGCATCGAGCTCGTAGCCCCTTCCCTTCACGACGAACTTGTCGGGTTGCGAAGGCAGGCGCATGCTGGCGTGCCCTAAGGATGCCAATACTCCTGTTGCGAAGCCCGAGCTCGCTAGTACACGGTTCGCTTGCGCAACCTTTTCCTTAACTTCTTCATGCTCGCTCGCCATGCCTGTCCTCCTGGTGGACGCGTTTGATCCTTTGGTTTTGGTATGGATATGTGATGGGCCACCACCACGGCCATTGCCGGGGATACTACCAGGCAAGTCCCATTCGTGTTGGACAGGCGTGGTGGGTAGAGGTAGCCTCACGCGCATCCTATCCACGAGGAGAATGAGGAGAATCGATTTGATGAAGCAGCAGTCGGTTTCCTACGATGCTAGCGCTCATTATGAATTGAACGTTTCAGAAGTCGTTTTCTACGAGAGTGAAGGAGTTTCACTTCTCATGACAATTTTCCAACCGCGGGGTGAGGGGTCTTTCCCTGTGCTGCTACGCGCGCACGGTGGCGCATGGAACTTGGGCACACGGCAAGCAGCTGAGTACATTGACCGACAGATTGCGGAATGCGGAATGGTCGTCGCGGCGATTGATTTCAGACTGGCACCGGCCCATCCCTACCCGGCTCAGATTCAAGACACGAATCTCGCAATTCGTTGGTTGAAACTGCATGCGGCAACTTACAGCATTAATCTCGCAAGCTTCGGAGGCGCGGGGGATTCTAGCGGAGGGCATACGATGCTGCTCAATGCGATGCGACCGAACGATCCGCAATATACTGCCCTGCCTCTCGACGCCGGTGCCGATATAGACGCGTCAGTAGACTACGTCCTAGCACTCTGGCCGGTTCTTGACCCGTACACTCGTTACTTCTATGCGAGAGGTATCGACTGGGCAGAAAAAATTAATCAACATCAGCGCTATTTCCTGACGACCGAAACTATGAGGCTGGCCAACCCTCAGATGATGCTTGAACGCGGAGAGCAGGTGCTGAAACCGCCTATCCTTGTAATTCAGGGCGATACCGACGCCAACATCCCACCTTACATTCCTCTGATGTTTGAGGACGCATACCGCGCAGAGGGAGGCTCAGTTCAACTCGAGTGGTTTCCTGGCATGCCGCATGGTTTTGCCAATAATCCCGGCGACGAACCCGACCGCGCGATCAAGGTCATCCGGGAGTTCCTGGCTCGGCACGTTAGCGCTAACTAGCAGTGCAATCACAATTTCAGTGGCTAACGAACGAGGCAGATAGGTCGGAAACATGGTCTTCTCGCGCACAGGGCCTAGGAAAGCGCATGTCACCATCTTGGGGCGACCGCCGTTTCAGCAAGGCCAACATCAGGTCAGGAGCATTTGCACGCTCCTGACCTGATCCAGAAGTCACCATCTCGCGGTCGTAATCTTGCGGGGCTATCCCCAAGACACTCTCAAGTGGGGCGCATTCGGTACCAGAGGTGTCGCTGAAAGCAAGTACTCCCACAATAGAACCCAGCGCACTTCCTAGAGTGCTCTTTCTCCTTATTGCTTCTCCGTGTCGTTGCTAACGCGTGGAGTCTTGAGGGACTTCAGACGATGGATACTTCGTCGTCCGAGCATAGTGCCAGTCAGCGAGTTCATCTTCCCAGTCGGTGCCTCGGGGTAGAGATACATTACAGCTGCGCAGTCGGTACCACTCAGGGTTCTCGACTCCTGGAGGCACTATTCCTTCGTCACGCAACAGTTTTGCGGCGTTGATTAGCTTACGGCGAACCTTAATAATCGCAGCATCTGTCGTGCACAAATGCTCGACTGTTCGGTCCATGATTCGGCCCATGCTTTGCAGAATTGCTGCGTCCTGCAAGCGCACGCTGGGGATTCCGGTGAAGTTCAATTTCTTGGATTCGAGGTCCATCAGGAAATCGGTATCCGCGCAGGCCTCTGGCCACCAATCGGAGAAGAATTTCCCCTTCTGCTCAGGCTTCATGGGCCCCATGCCTTCGACAAGTTCGCCTTTATTCGCTGGTAGGTCAGGAACGGGCCAGAGAGCGCCTGTCATTTTTTCCGTCGGATGCCAGCGGACGCCCATGTGCAATGTGTGGTGGTCGTCGATGGGCACGTATATAGACAATGGCACCGAGGTTGGGCTGCCAGGGAACATGCCATAGAAAGGGAACATGAAGTTGGTCGTGCGCCAGTAAACATTGCCATCTTCTTCTTCGCGCTCGGCTGCATACATCAACCCGTAATTAGCTTCACGCAGGTGGAATTTCGCGGATCGGCCAGTATGGAACAAACCAAACTTGGCTGAGTCCTCACGCTTGAGCCTAGAGTGAAGGAAGTAGACGTGAGTAGAGTCCATTTCACCTTCTAGGCTCTGCATCCAATTCCACTCGTATACCGTCTTCCGGTAGAGCGCTCGTTGGTCGGCGGGGATTTCACCCCACTCGAACTGGGGGATACCTGGATGGTTGGCTTGGTGCGGCCCCATGTAAACCCATGTCATGCCTCCGTAGTCTGCGCCCTTGTATGCGGTGATCTGAACTTTAGCTTTAAAGTTGCTCTCCGCCGCCTCGTTGGGCATCTCGATGCACTGACCGCCAACGTCGAATTTCCAACCGTGATAAGCGCACCGCAGTCCGCCTTCTTCATTGCGACCATAGAAGAGGCTCGATCCACGGTGGGGGCAACGCTCCTGCGTGAAAGACGGCGTTCCATCTGTGGCACGCCACGCTAGCAAGTCTTCGCCGAGTACGCGGATACGCTTAGGCTGTCCATTCGGCTCGATTTCCCAGGGATAGATGACTGGCATCCAGTACTGCCGCATCAATTCACCCATGGGGGTACCTGCACCTACCCTGCAAAGCAACTCGGTGTCATCGGTTGAGAGCATTCTAGTCTCCTGCGACCTCGACTTTTCAGTGGCCTGTGCCAGCATACGCCACGTTAGCGTCGCTTTGAAGAATTCCTCCCAAAGAGCGCCAGATGGTGCACCTACCAAACTCCCAGCTCGTGACGCCACATTATCGAAAGTGGTCAAAGAGTGACAGGCCCGTTGCAGGCTGCGACACTACGCCTCAACCAGCAGGTAGCGCGGAGGTCATTGTGGAGTTCGACCTACTCATCAAGAATGGAAGAGTCGTTGACGGATCGGGAGCCCCTTCGTTCGATGGGGATGTTGGAGTCAAGGATGGCCACATCGTTGAGGTGGGGAAGCTTTCGGGGGGCGCCAAGCAGGTTCTTGACGTTCAAGGTCAGGTCATTTCACCCGGATTCATTGACAACCATTGCCATTTTGATGGACAGGTTTTGTGGGACCCACTATGTACTTTCTCGGTGTACCACGGCGCTACAACCGTCATCAATGGCAACTGCTCGCTGGCGTTGGCCCCTGCGCGGCCGGATGCTCGCGCCGACCTACTCTCTATGCTGTCGCGAGTAGAAGCAATACCAATCGAGTCACTGCAAGCGGGCGTAGATTTCACCTGGGAGAGTTACCCTCAGTACCTGGACCGAGTCGACGGCAACCTGGGAGTCAATGTGGGCTCACTCATGGGATTCTCTGCGATCCGCCGTCACGTTATGGGAGAAGCCGCATATACCAGCGAGGCCTCCCTGGTAGAGGTCGAGGAAATGAAGGAGTTGGTACGCGAGGGATTGCGTGCAGGGTCTCTGGGGCTATCGTCTGAGTTGAATCGACGCCACATGGATCACGAGGGTCGAGTGTTGCCGGCGAACCACGGTGCGGGAGCAGAGTTCTACGAGGTAGCTATGGCCTTAGGAGAGGTCGGTGCAGGCACCGTTCAATTTGGAGACACAGGAGGAATCGAGCAAAGCGATGGTCTGCTTTCTCGAATCGCACGTGATACAGGACGCCCGGTGATAACCAGCCGTCTCAAACCCGAGGGCGCTTCTTGGGATGGCCTTCGCATGTACTCAATGCAAGCTCCGTTCATGGAGAATACTGCGCGCTGGACACTCATCAGCGTGGGTACATTCGACGGGATGCCTGGCTGGGCCAATGTGATTGCGCTGCCAATCGAAGAGAAGCGCGCAGCCCTCTCTGACCCGGCAGTTCGCGAAGAGTTACGCCTAGAAGCCTCTAAGCCGAGTCCTTACTCGCCAGAGAACGGCTCCTCCGTCGATTGGTCCAAATTCTATGTCGCGACTCCCTTGAAGGAAAAAAACCGCCCATTCACCGAGCGGAGCATCACAGAGGTTGCGACTATGCAGGGCAAAGACCCATTGGACGCGTTCTTAGATCTTGCACTCGAGGAAGATTTTAAGACATTGTTCTACCAGCGGACGGGGGTTACTGCGGAGAACATGGGCAAAATCATCAATGACCCTATCGTTCTACCCGGGCTTTCTGATGGGGGAGCCCACGTGACGCGTCGATGCGATAGCCATTTCTCAACGTTCCTATTGTCATACTGGGTTCGCCAACGGCAGGCGATGTCGCTAGAGGCCGCGGTTCGCAAGCTCACGTTCATGGGTGCATCGATTTTTGGGTTACATGATCGCGGATTGATTCGGCCAGGATTGGCGGGAGACATCGTTGTCTTCGACCCTGCCACTGTAGAGCCTGGGAACTTGGGCATGGTCGATGATTTCCCTGCTGGTGCTTCCCGGATGCGTCGCATGTGTGAAGGAGTCAATTACACGATAGTCAACGGCGAGGTTGTCATTGATCATGGTGAGCACACGGGGGCGCTGCCTGGTCGCTTACTTCGCGGAAGTGCTTACTCAGTGTAAGGAGTAATGGCGCGGCTACGTCCAGCCACGATTCCAAGGCTCACCACGTTCAATCTTCCGGAGATAGTAGCGCCACTCATCCGAGTGGTCAGTGGATGGGCGACTGATGGACTTACCGCGATCTGCCATCTTGGAGCGATTGTACGCCAGCATCTCCTTGTGTTCGACTGTCACGCCCTCATAGCCCATTTGCCGAGCGGCGTGTTCCATTTTGGCGGTACGCTCCATGTAAATCGCCGTCATGGTTGCTTCATCGATTGTCTTTCCAACTGTCACGATGCCGTGGCCATTGATTGTCATGCCAGGCGCATCGCCAATCGTGTTAGCGAGCGCATCCCCATCTTGGGTGTCGGACACGTAGATGGGGACCGGATAGACCGGAAGTCCTTCGCCGAACTTCGACGACTGGAGGTGAATTGCTTGGATTTTCAGCTTAGCGAGACCCATGACGATGCACATGGGAGCATGTGCGTGCACGATTGAGTTGACCTCAGGCTTGGCTTTAAATATCTGCGTATATATAGAAGCCTCACCAGGGACGGTTCCGGTGCCTCGGAGCTTGTTGCCCTCGAAGTCGAACTCCATCATCCAGTCATCGTCCTTGTTCTCCTGCGCGACGCGCAGGAGCTTCACCGCAATGCCCTTATTGTCGGGCAGGCGGACACCGATGTGCCCGATGATATCGCCAAACTCCCACTCGAGGATCGTCGACGCTGTTCTTAGGTCACCTTGCAGGATCTCTATTTCATCCATAAGCGCGCCTCCATGTGATAGCCCTAAGCCATCAGCCCACACCGGTGCATAGTAGCAGGGCTATAATCTCGCCAACTTCCCATACTTACAGGTGGTCAATGCCCAAAATGACCGGCGGCCAAGCTCTTATCAAATCCCTAGCACTCGAAGGGGTTGAAGTCATTTTCGGATTGCCAGGTGTGCAGATGTATGAGGCAATCAACCCCATCGTTGATGAGCCGGGCATACGGTTCATAACTACACGCCACGAACAGGCGACCGCCTACATGGCGGACGGCTACGCCCGCGCCAGCGGAAAACCAGGTGTCTGCATGGTAGTGCCTGGCCCTGGCCTACTGAACGCCTCCGCTGCTATCGGTTCAGCGTTCGCTGCCTCATCTCCCATTCTGGTCGTTTCTGGTCAGATCCCCAAGGACAGCATCGGCAAGGATATCGGGCTCCTTCACGAGGTCAACGACCAGATGATTGCAATCCAGCAGGTCACGAAAGCGACTTACCGGATGCTCGAACCCGAAGAAGTTCCATCTACGGTCCATGAAGCCTTCAGGCAACTCCTAACCGGTCGGCCGCGACCGGTCGAGATTGAGATTCCGCCGGACACTCTCGCAGAGACTGCTGACATCGATCTCCTAGAGCCTGGTAATTACGGTCGCGACGTGGCTTCCGAGGAGCAAGTCAACGAAGCTGCTCGCATCCTCTCGGAGGCCAAGGACCCAATTATCTGGGCGGGGGGTGGAGTGATTGCCTCAGGAGGTTCGGAGGAATTGACACGCATCGCAGAGCACCTCCAGGCACCGGTTCATGTTACCCACGAAGGCAAAGGTGCTATCGACGAGCGGCATTATCTGTCGCGCGGAGCCCTGAAGACGCGGACGGATACTCTGCGAGAAGAATTGAGAAGGCACGATGTAGTGCTTGCAGTAGGTACTCGGTTTGCAGCGGTGTTCCCTGACCAGTCTCAACTCGTGATTCAGATTGATATCGACGACTCAGAGATTGGGCGCAACCACGAGAATACCTTTGGAGTGTTGGGCGACGCAGGCAAAACCCTTGCAGCGCTGGAAACTCAACTCAAAGCAACAACTGTGCCACGTGAGTCTCGACAAGGCGAGATGGAGGAGTGGCGGGCGAACCGGTTCGGTACGGGTCGCTTAGAGCCGCAGAACAGCTTCAACGAAGCAATGCGAAGAGCAATCCCCGAGGACGGTATCATCATCGCGGGCATGACCCAGCTTGGCTACTATGGTCGGGTTTATTTCCCCATCTATAAGCCCGGTACATATTTCAATTCGTCATATTTCGGAAATCTCGGCTTCGCCTACCCAACCGCCCTAGGGGTCAAAGTGGCAAAGCCTGAGGTTCCAGTTATCGCACTCTCCGGCGACGGTGGGTTCATGTTCAACTCCTCCGAGCTGGCGACCGCCGTTCAATACAACATCAGTGTGGTGCTCATCGTTTTCAACGACAACGCCTTCGGTAATGTCATGCGAGACCAAAAAGACCGTTACGGTGGGAGTCGCGCAATCGGGAGTGAACTCCACAATCCCGATTTCGTAAAACTCGCAGAGGCCTACGGAGCACGAGGAATACGCGCAAAGACACCAGATGAGCTAGAGAAGGCAATACGCGAGGCCATCGCAATCGACGCGCCTACGCTAATTGAGGTGCCGGTGGGTCCGATGCCTAGTCCGTTCTAGCAGGGACATTTTGGCCGGGTGAGGGATCTAGCTCACGACGAAATTGCAAAGCGCAGGAGATTCGAGATGGCAATTTGGGATGACGTGCTGACTGGACAAGACAGGGATCTTTACGAGCGAGTTATCGTCGAGCGCAAGCTGGGGTATCGACCAGCGGTGGTAGTAATCGATGTGAACTATGCATTCATAGGGTCACACCCCATGCCTATCGAAAGAGCAATCGAAGAATACCGCACGTCGTGTGGTGAGATCGGCTGGAAGGCTATTCCCCATATCCGTGAACTAACCGACAGCGCACGTGATATGGGCGTGCCTATCTTCTACAGCACCGCGATTAGTACTCCCTACAACCGTGGCTCCGTAGAGCGTGGTATCGGTTGGGGGCAGGATCCAGGTAAACCACCCAAGACAGCCAAAACCGATGCTGAGATCCAGAAGCAGATCGACGGCAACAAAATTGTTGAAGAGCTTGGCATGCAGCCCGGAGACTTCCTGATTGAGAAAACAGGAGCTAGTGTGTTCCTGGGAACCCCTTTGGTTAGCCAGCTCATCGACCTAGCCGTTGATACTGTGATTCTATGCGGCACCACTACCAGTGGGTGCGTTAGGGCAACGGCGGTTGAGGCGTCTAATTACAACCTTCACGTAGCCATAGTTGAGGAGGGCACCTTCGACCGCTTCGAAATCAGCCACAAGGTCAGCTTGATGGATGTTCATGCCAAGTATGGACGTGTGATGTCTCAGGGAGAAGCACTGGAGTATCTCAAAACATCTGCCCAGCCGTCCATCGCGCGCTAGTCGTTAACGGTTCACTCAGACCTAGACATAGGTGTGTGTGATGATTTCCCAGCTATGGCCGTCGTTGGTATCGCGGAAGTAGAACCCGCGCCCTTGGTGTTCGTGGTTGATCTCCATGTCATCCTGAATACGAGGCCCACTGCCGAACGGTATTCCCTCAGCCTTCACTCGGTCCAGAATCGCATCAAACTCTTCGTCGGATGCGAGGAAGGCGTAGTGACTGTGTTTGAAATCCCCTGGCCGAGTATCGAAGTCCAGCGACAAGTGCTCGTCGACGTGAACCGGCGAAAAATGACCCCAGCGGCCATCGAAAGTCAGCCCTAGCATACGAGCTATGAAACGCGCTGACTCATCTTGGTCGTGAGCGGGAACAATCGTGTGGTCTAAGTGCAACATGATTCTCTCCTTGGGAATAGCAAACCCGCGACGCGGAGTTGCTAAATCAGTTGATTCGAAGTATATGCCTGAAGCCTACCACCATTGCAATACCGCGCTATCCTAGTTGGAAAATATGCTCAGGAGCGCTCTTATGACGCAGGCCCCTCGCAAAGCCATCCGATTCGGTTCATCTTGGTCGACCCAATTGCGGTTGACTCAAGCTATAGGCCGAGGCCTTGCCGCGCTAGTTCCTATTGACGCCACTGTGGTCATTACGGGGCCAGGTGGGCTGAGTCAGTTGGCCAAGGGACAGATTGATGTGGCTTTCCTGAAGTCGGTGAACAATGAGCATCGATACACAGGAAAAGGCTATTTCTCAGGCGACAAACCAGACTCATGGATGCGGTCTATTGCCTGGCTGCCACAGGAAGACCGGTTCTTGTTCGCTGTTGCTTCATCAACTGGTATCACGTCATTCGAGGACATCGCTCGCATGAAACCAGCGCTGAAGATAGGTGGGCGAGCCGCACCCATGGTGCTCAACGAGTACGGTTTCTCTTATGACGACATCGTCAGTTGGGGTGGAACCGTAACGAGTGTCGAGCACACTGCGGCCGAAGCCCAGTCTCGCCACGACCGAGGCGAACTCGATGCGCTATTCGGTGACGGTTCAGCTTTTGATTTCTCTGCCTGGGAATGGGTAGCCGCCCACGGTTACCATTTCTTGGACATCAGTGAGCCCGTGATGCAGTCACTAGAGAGCAAGGGGTTGCGTCGCAATTTGACACCAGCAGGGTTTCTCATGGGCATCGACCACACGCTGAATGCGCTCGACGATTCGCATATCGTTCTGACATGTAATGAAGACCTTGATGACGATATCGCCTACAACCTGGCAAAGGCAATCGATCTCAACAAGCGTGACATCGAACTGACATCAATCCAACTAGCATACGGGCCGGATGGCAAGCTACCTCTAACTCAGCTATCGCATTGGTCGTCGTTGACTAGCCAAATCGAGCGCCAATGGGATGAGAGCATTGTCGGCGCGCCGCTGCACGTGGGGGCCAAGCGCTACTATCAAGAGATAGGCGTGCTCTAGACAGCGGGAGGCTGTCAATCAGATATTACCAATGAGACTCTTCAGTAATTCCCGAGTGCGAGGAATCGATTGGTCGTCGGTGGCGGCAAGAGTGGTGAAGGCTGCAAAGAAGTCAGTCGTACCGGCATCAGCCAAGTCACGAAGCTGGGCCTCGACCTCAGCCTCATTGCCGACAATGGCCACTCCCTCCGGCCCTGCCACTCCTTCAATGTCTAGCATGCGGCGGTAGTTGACTAGGCGGCCATAGCGCCCAAGCCCTTTGGCCACGCGCTCACGTGCCTTGTCTGGCTCATCCGTCACGCAAATTGGCAGCGCTGCAATGATGCGCGACCGTGGGCGGCCTGAGGCTTTCGCAGCTTCAGCCAGCTTCGGCGCAATGTGTGTGCGAATCGTTTTGGGGCCTGTTACCCAGAGCAGCGTACCGTCAGCAAGTTCCGCGGCCATACGCAACATTCGGGGCCCTAATGCCGCAAGTAGAATCGAAGGTGGAGTGACACCTACTAGCTCCAGCGAAGCGCTGGTACAAATCATGTCCCCTTGAAATTCAACCGTCTGTTCATTAAGCAACGGTTGGAGTACAGCAAGGTACTCGTACATGAATTGCGCGGGCTTTTGGTAGGAGTGGTTCCACGTGCGCGGCGCGGTCTCGGGGTGCGCCAAGCCGATACCCAACGTCAAGCGTCCATCAGCGACGGATTGTGCAGTGAGCGCCTGCTGTGCCATGAGCAATGGCTCACGTGAGTAGACTGGAATTACGCCAGTTACCAATTCGATTCGCGATGTGGCTTGGCCCGCCAACGCCACAGAGATTAAAGAGTCAGCTCCGAGAATGTGTGTGAACCACGCTGCTTGAAAGCCATCGGCCTCCGCAATCACAGTCTGTTCAACCTGTGAATCGATTCCACCATCACCACCACCAAAACTGCCTACCCCTACGCCGATTCTCATCACTTTCCCTCTTGCCTGTTTGCTCTGGTTCTATTTCCGCCCGCAACATCACTCACGATAATTCAAGAATGGTAGGCAAGCGATCACATGACCGGGGAACCGTGGTGGTGGGCAATGCGCCAATCGCCGTTCTCACGACGGAAGAGATTCGTCGTGGCGACGAGTCCCTCGACCACTCGACCGCTCTGCACCGACGTTAATTTCTCCGTACAAGTGACCCACGCGAAGTCGCCGTCCAAGTGCGCTTCGGGGTCGACGATTGTGAATTGCATGACACCTGCGTTGTCAAAGATACGCTCCCAGCTTGCTTTGACGTTGGCGCGGCCTGATATAAGTGGCCAGCCAGGGTGAACAACACGCACCGGCTCATGACGAGCAAGAATTTCTTCCAGCAAATCACCGTTCAGGCTTTCAACGGCTCGGTAGAAAGCGGCGTTGGCGAAGAGGACTGCGTCTTGGTCGTTGAATGTAGTCATACGGATCGCTTACACATGCAGAGACTCAACCCATGCTGTCACAGATGGCTCATCCTCAAAGGCCCACAAACGTTCCAGTACGCTATCGATGCGAGCGGTGGGCATGACGTTGTGCGCCAGTGATCTAAATTTCGTTCCGATTTCAGCGTCGCTCAGGGGATTCAGCTCGTGGCCTTTAGCGTTAGGCACTAGGGCTTCGAACTTGCGTCCGTCAGCGAAAGCGGAGATGTGTGCAGCCAGCGCTCCAGGGAATGCAGCTGTCATCGACGGGTCTTCCCGTACGCTAATGTGTGGTAGCAGCATCTGAACATCAGGATTGGAGATGCGCTCATAGGTGAATTGCGCGGGAGTTACTTCGCCATCTATCAATGCCACAGCGACAAGATAGGGGATGCTGTGGTCAGCCGTCTCACGGTCATGGACAATCCATTTGGTGGAGTCGGCGCTGCTTCGGACCGCGTGGCCATACGATGTCACTATGATTTCGTCTGGAGTGCGACCATCGAGCAAGTCACGAAGAGCTAATGCTGCCCATATCGCCGACTGAGCGTTGTACTGCGCAGGGAATGCTTTTATGCTCGATCGATCGGTGTGAAATGACTGTTCGCGACCACCGAATCGAGGCATGTCAGGAATCTCACCAAGTACACCAGCCAGACCACCGGAGGCTGTAAACGCCTCACTTGGACCGGTCATTCCCATAGAAGCCAGACGCGCACAAAATACGCCGCCCTTTGCCGCATTGGCCGCTGAACCTGATTTCCACATACTCAGTTGCCCATCGCGAGCAACTTTGAGCGAAACATTAGACGCAGTTGCCATCGCAATAGCGTGGGCGGTCTGCTCCTCACCAAGGCCCATGACCTTGGAAGCCCCCACAGCAGAGCCGATAGCGACGTGCAGCGAATGGTCAATTCCATGGGCCGCGAGGTGCACCACCTCAGCAAGAGCACACACGGTTTCAAATGCCACAACCATGGCTAGTAGAGCGTCAGCGCCCGCCAGGCCAACCCCGTCTGCCATCGCGATCGTGCCTGCAATAGTGTCGCTGGGGTGACCGCCTTCTTTGGCCATGTACGTGTCATTAAAATCAAGGTAGCGCACCATCAACGAATTGGCGAAGGTCGCCGTATCCACCGTGGTTAGCTCACCAGAGAAGAAAACCCGCGCGGATGGTTCACCTCTGGTAGTGGCCGCGATTTGGCGCGCGATGGTTACGGGCGCGCCATTGAGCCCACCAAGCGCACAGCCCATGGTATCAACCAACCGTCGCTTGATTCCATGCAGTGCGGCAGGCGTAAGGTCAGCGTGGGTCAAGCCGGCCGAGTACGAGGCGATTGCTTTGGTGATTGAGTCCACAGCATGCATGCTACTACGTATCAATCAAACTGAAGGTACTACCCGTGGAAAATATGCAATCAGACTCAGTATATTCACAAGGACGACGACTAGCAGCCAGATGCGTGTGTTGTCACGGCAAGCGTATCTCTCTAATTTCCTAATGTATGAGTTAACCCTCGCCAGTAATCCGAACTGAAGTGGCAGCACAAACAAGGTAAATCAAAAAGGAGTGGAGACAATTTTTGAAGTCCGGCCTAATCCCAAATTCCATAGGCAAGTCCGTGCCCAGTGCCCGCCAGTGACCGAAACGCCGGTACATAGTCGACCAGAGTCATCTTTGTGGGGGCCATCGCAGCGGCGACCGTGATCCAGTTTAAAATCTCCGGTGTGCCAGGCGCACCGTTGAGTCGCTCACGAGGGAGTTTGGCCAAGTCGACAAGGTTCCCCGTAGTCAGCGCCGCAACAACACGCGCGTCGAGTTCCTCATCAATAACTTGGTGGCTTAGTCCACCGGATGCCATGAGCCCTACATGCAGTGAGGAATCCCAAGTCTCGACCGTCTCACGCAGCGCTGTGCCGAGCGCAACGCAACGCTCCGCACTGGCTTGATATGGCAAATACCGACTTAGCATGAATGGCACCACGGGTGTTACCGAGCCCTCTGGCAAAAGGTCGTACACAAAGCCGAACGCCTCATCTATGGCCTCGCCTTCGCGTAACCCATCCTTGCACGCAATGTCGAACCCGCGCTCAATGAGTCCGGTGATGAGGTGGTTGGCCAAATCAGGGTGCCCTGCTTTATTGGTCGTCTTCGGCTTGGGTCGTGACCCACGCTCTTTGAAGCGATCTTCAGGGTTGAATGGTTGGTTGTTGGGTACGGTCACGGGGAGGACTTCAGACCGCATCACACCGAAGACCGGTTGGGAGTCATCGGGCCAAATGCGGTGAACGTTGCTGACGACGACCATGATGTCGACATTCGCAGCCGCTACTGACTCGCGCAGCTTCTCGAGCGCCACCTTGAGGGCAGCGCCACGCTCTTGGCGCTTCTCCAAGGTCAGCTCCTCTTCCATGCCTGGGCGTACCTTCGCTAGCTGGGCCTCAAAGTCGAATCGAGGATCGTTTTGGTCGCCTGCCCCGAGGCGCGTCCATTCTTCGGGGGGTGTCCGATTTGTAGGACCGTGGGAACTACCTACTGCATATGTGATGATTGCCATGGACTGTCTCTCCCTGCTTGTTGCGCGACAGGATAGGCCACGCAACCCATTCTCGTCTGCGCTCCGTGGTGTATGCTCCCCGCCGAACGCATCCATGCATCACGGAGACTCGTTATGAAGATTGTTCGATTCGAAAATGCTGCCGGTCAAATCATGCCCGGAATATTGACGGACGAGGGTGTCGTCGATGCCAGCGCAGTGACGGCCGGTTTGGAGGCATATACCCCTCAGCGGCTCATGGAAAGTCTGATCGATAATTTTGATAGGCTGCAGTCTTCACTTGAAGCAGCAGTCACCGCTGGGCCAGTTCTCTCTCTCGGCACTGTGAAGCTTCGCGCGCCCCTGCCACGGCCTTCGAAAATTCTATGTTGCATCGGAAACTACTGGGAACACGCTCAGCTAGAGCGCGACCCGCGCAACCTGAACATGTTCCTGAAGTCGCCAGACGCTATCGCGGGCCCAGGTGACACAGTACGGCTGCCTGAGTGGACAGATCCTTATACCTATCAGCACGAGGCTGAATTAGCTCTCGTGTTCAAGGGCCCCTCGAAAGACGTGACTCAGGACAATTGGAAGAGTGCGGTCTTCGGCTACACATTGATGATCGATGTATCAGCCCGCGAGAAGGCTCGCAGCACCTGGAGGCAGGGAAGCTGGATGGGGAAGTCGTTCGATACTTTCGCACCGATGGGGCCATGCATCGTGACTGCGGACGAAATCACGCAGCCAAACAATATCCATATCCAGTTCTGGAACGATAACCAGCTACGACACGACTACAACACGGACGATATGGAGCACCAGGTTCCCGAGTTGGTAGAGTTCTCCACTGGCATTATGACCATGAATTCTGGTGATGTCCTCAGTTGCGGCACGAACCACGAAGGCCTTGGTAATCTACAAGATGGCGAGACGTGCGTTATCGAGGGCGAGGGGATCGGCAGTTTCTCCATAACGGTCAGTGATTCGCTGAAGCGCACTTGGGAACGAGGCATATACAAGGGCGAAAACTCAACGTATCGAGGATTGAAGACCTAAACCAGTCATAGCAACTCTAGTATTTCGGCACGAATCGGGCGCGAGGATAGAGCTATCTATGGTGCTTGATCTGCTAGCTGGCTTGCGTTCGCTCGGATGCGCTAATGTACTGGGGAATGGCGTCTGCGAGCGACAGAACATCGCTGTGCAGTACGTTACTCACAATGCGTAGAGCATAAGTCTGCACTTCGGGGGGCTCACCCTCACGATGGACCATGGTGGCATCGTCGAGCACAGCAACTTTGAATCGTAGCTGGAAGGCATCCGCGGCTGTCCAGAGCACAGTGTTGTCGGTAGATGCGCCTGCGATAACGACCGTGTCGATACCCAAGTTGCGCAAGATGTACTCAAGGTCATTATAGGAGAAGCCGCTGAGGTAGCGCTTGTAAACGAGGATGTCTTTGTCTATAGGCTGCAAGGCATCGATGACGTCGAGTGCCTCTTTGCCTTCCCCCATCAGCACTTGGCCAAGTCCATCAGAGGGGCGGCGCATGCTATTGACGTGGAACACCTGGACGTCAGCGGCGTAGGCTGCATCTTTGAGCTCACGAACTCGTTCAACCATGTCGTATCCAAAGCTACCGGGTTGCCAACCGTAGCCTTTGGCCATGTCTAGAAGGATGACGGCGGTTCTCATTGTATGCGTACCTCTTATAGGGTTGTAAGTGGGCTTGATGCGAGCAAGTCTACAGTACAGTCCTACACCATCTGGTCTTCATCAGGCTTGCGGTCGAAGGTGGTCAGTACAGCAATTAGTACGAGCGGGGCATACCTAGTACGTTTTGGCCCAAAAACGCTAGCACTAGGTTGTTGTTAACAGGCGCTGTAATGAAGAGTCTCGTTTCACGGAACTTGCGTTCGATGTCGAACTCAACCGCAAACCCGTAGCCACCGTGCGCGTTCATGCACGTGTTCGCTGCTTCCCAGGAGGCCTCGGATGCTAGAAGCTTAGCCATGTTGGCCTCGGCACCGCACTTCTCACTGCGATCGTACTTGGCAGCTGCATCGAACCGCATGAGGTCCGCAGCACGGACGTGCGCATAGGCCTGAGCGATGGGCAATTGCACGCCTTGGTTGGCGCCAATAGGCCTGCCAAAGACTTCACGCGTGCTGGTGTAGGCCGCCGCTTTGTTGATGAACCAGTCGCCATCACCTATGCATTCTGCTGCGATAAGGATGCGCTCAACATTCCAAGAGTCGATTATGTACCTGAAGCCCATGCCCTCTTCACCAATTAAGTTTTCAGCAGGAACCTCTAGGTCATCGAAGAAGAGTTGGTTGGTGTGTTGATTGAACATGAGATCTAGGGGTTGTACCTTGAGCCGGTCGCCCGCTGTTCGCAGGTCGACAATGAAAGCCGAAAGGCCCATCGTCTTGTTGTCCAATTCGTCGTACGGGGTTGTGCGGGCAAGTAACACCATTAGGTCTGACTGCAACACCCGTGAAATGTATATCTTTTCGCCGTTGATCACGTAGTTGTCGCCTTTGCGAACTGCAGTCGTCTCTATGCGCGTCGTTTCCGAGCCTGCGTTGGGCTCAGTGACACCAAACGCCTGCATGCGAAGTGCCCCTCTTGCGATACCTGGCAGGTAGCGTTGCTTCTGCTCATCATTACCATGACGTAGGAGGATGCCCATCGTATACATTTGAGCGTGACACGCTGCAGCGTGTCCGCCAGCTCGGTTGATTTCTTCAAGGATGACGCTTGCCTCCGTGACGCTCATGCCTCCTCCGCCGTATTCCTCAGGTATCAGCGCTCCAAGCCAGCCAAGCTCTGTCATCTCAGTGACGAATTCTTCAGGGTAGGCATGATCGTGATCCATGCGGCGCCAGTATTCGTTGCCGTACTTCTCGCAAACCTGACGAACCGCCATGCGGACATCGTTCAGGGAATCATCTGCAGGTTGTTGAATCACGTTTCAGGTCTACTCGTTCGGTAAGATTTCTATAAAGACGAACTGCCCCGCCTCTGGCGATGGTTTCTTTCAAGACCAAGGGGCTTATTTAGGGTTGGTGACCAGCATGTCCTTATTTCTGAAAGATTCCATGAGTACGGTATCGTCCAGGTAGGCGTGGTCATCTAATAAGCCTCGGGGCAGAAATCCTTGCCTGCACCGTCTGGGTGTGTTCAGTTGATATCACATTGCTGTGGTTTATACATCAGGCTGTTTCTTCATGATGGTCGTAAATGGTTGACCGTGCTGCTATGCGTAGGCCGGTCAGAATCTTCTCGGCTGTAAGTGGTAAGTCGTAAAACCGGACGCCGGTTGCGTCCCGTATAGCGTTGGCGATAGCTGGTGCGACACCAAGCAGAGGTGCCTCTCCGATTGATCGGACCTTGTAAGGCCCTTCTCCTTCGTCCGATTCTAGTAGAAGCGTCTCGAGCTCTGGCAAGTCTGGCATTGTAGGAATTTTCACGTCAGCAAAAGACTGAGTGGTCACGCGCCCGTTTTCTATCGGCAACTCTTCCATGAGGGCGTAGCCCAGCCCAGTTACGATAGACCCGTTGATTTGGCCTTGGTGGCCGATAGGGTTCAAAATCGTCCCCACATCATGGACTGAGAGGAACTTACGTAGGTGAATCCGGCCCGTCTCGGGATCAATCTCAACTTCTGCGATTTGTGCAGCAAAGGTAGTGTATTCTGCCAGGCCCATCTCCTTGTTAGATGCTCGACCCATGATCGAGCGGTCAGGAACCCGTCCGAGCAGGTCGGCCCATCCGATCTGCTCACCAGAAGCCATATTCACGACAGCGCTGTCTTTTGATTCCAATTGCTCTATGGGCCAACCTGTAAGCTCTGCCGCAGTGTTCAGCAGCTCCGTCTTGGCTTGTAGCGATGCTTCATGGGCGGCGGGCACCATCATGCGTGTGCCACGGCTTCCAGCGATACCCGAGTCGTTCTCCACAGCATCTGTATTCCAGGGCACCACGCGGATGTTTTCTAGCGTTGTGCCGAGTTCCTCCGCCGCGATAAGCGCAAGTACTGTGTGCACGCCAGAACCTTGCTCAAATATGGGAGTCCTCAGGAGGACGGTACCTTCTTCCTCGACCGTAATTTCCACGTGGGTTTCGCCGCCACCTGCCGGCCGCGAGCACATAGAAATCCCCACGCCGACATAGGGTCCTGTGGCCAAGGGGTAACCCGCCTTGGCCACCGCCGCTAGAAGAGTTTCCTCAGCCCGCACACCGCTGAATGTTTCATTCATGGGTGTGATGTCACCAGGCCTCAGAATGTTCTTTCTGCGGAATTCGACAATGTCGATGCCCATCTTGCGGGCAATCTCGTCCATATGGGACTCCATCGCAAATGTGCCTTGCACTTCACCAGGGCCACGCATGTACCCACCAGGGACAGTATTTGTGTAAACCTGACGGTGATCGAAGCGCGCGTTCGCGATTCGGAAATTAGCTGCGATACGGTCTGTACCAGCGAGGTAGCCCAGCGGCATAAGTCCGGCATAGGCTCCGCTGTTGAAAATCATGTCTTGGTGATGTGCGGTGATGGTTCCGTCGTTTTTGACGCCTGTGCGCACTTTGACGATAGAGCCATGCCGGGGGTTGCCAGCCTCGAACTCTTCCTGATAGTCCATCACCATCTTCACAGGGTGACCTGTCTTCTCCGATAGGAAGTAGCAAAGAGCTTCATCCCAAGGACAACCTTTACCACCGAAATCGCCCCCCACATACGTGGGGTTGATTAGCAGTTTGTCGTTGTCGACGCCTATCGCAAGTGCTATCGCACCTTTCAGGGCATAAGGGGTTTTTGTTGATGTCCAGATTTGCACTCGCCCGCCAAGGTCCGCGTGGACGACGCAGGCACGGGGCTCAAAGAACGCGGGGTGCTGTCGCTGGGTGGTATACGTGTCTTCGAATATTTGATCCGCTTCAGCGAAACCGAGCTCGACATCGCCGACACCATATACGTTAGCGAAGAATACGTTAGACGGCTGCTCAGGAGGTTTAATATAGCCTTGATAGCTAAGCATGTTCGGGTGAAGCACTGGTGCGCCGTTAGCCAACGCGTCCTCGATCGTGAATATCGAGTCGAGTCGTTCATATTCTACCTCTACCAGGTTGCGGGCCCGCTCGGCAGTAGGTTCGTCGTCGGCAACGACCGCAGCGACCTTCTCGCCGATGAAGCGCACCACGCGATTGGCAAGCACGGGTACGTCACGCACGCGGCTGCCTAGCATATGCCCTGCGACATCCTCGCCGGTGAGCACTGCGTGGACACCCGGCAATGCTAGCGCCCTTGAGGAATCTATCTTCACGATGCGTGCATGGGGAACGGTACTGCGCACCGCTTTCCCATGGAGCATGCCCGGTAGCGCTACATCTATAGCGTACTCAGCATCGCCGTTTACCTTGGCGAATCCATCTTTACGCGCTGCATTCTTGCCAATCACGTTATAGGTGGTCATCAAATCCCTGCGCCAGCGGTCGTGCGACATTCTACGTACCAGACATCATAGCGCCACTCGCGCTATCATTCCCGCCAATCATTAGCGAGGATTTAGAGTGCGGTGAATCTCAAAATTGATCATGTCCATGCAGTCGCTATCGGCCTGGAGGTAGCGTTACCTGCGTTGGGCGACGGTGAAGGCCACCTCTGTTTCGCGTGGAAATCAGACCGCGAAGACCTAGTCGGTATCACATAAGCCATGCCACAAATACCACAATTCCCTCCGGATTGGTTCCAACGCCAAGACGAAGCACCCGACACTGAGTTCTACAGCGAACCACGCCTTGTTGTGCACATCGACGAGGCGACCATTGAGGCGGTTCGCGCCTACCTAGGTGAGGTTCTGCCACCAGACGGGGCAGTGCTTGATCTGATGAGCTCATGGCGCTCTCACCTACCTCACGATTTCGCAGGGAGCGTTGTGGGGTTGGGCATGAACAGCACCGAACTGACCGAGAACCCGCAACTCACGACTCGCGTCGTCCACGACTTGAACGCAAGCCCAGTAATGCCATTTCCTAGCGATAGTTTCGAGGCCGCTTATGTAGTGGTTTCTATCCAATACATGACTCGCCCATTAGAGATTTTTTCAGACATACGACGCGTGCTGAAGCCCGGAGGGGCGTTCCACGTGATTTTCTCCACTCGCATGTTCCCGACTAAGGCGGTGGCCATCTGGCAGGCGATGCCTCAACCACAGAAGCGCGGCGAGTTGATTGGCGCGTACTTCGGTGCGAGTGGGCAATGGACCCAACCCGAATTCCTGGACCGGACCGCTGATCTTTACTCTGACCCCGTGTATATCGTGCGAGCGTCCAAGCTGGCTTAACTTCCACTACTAGGAGCTAACCGTGATTGATGTGACTCCGTTCCAAGACCTCATGCCCGGAAATTACTGCTGGGGTTGCGGCCCTACGGTGGAGACAGGGCTAAGGTTAAAAAGTCGATGGCAAGGCGAAGAAGTGGTGTGCAATTGGCAGCCTCGCAGTGAGTTCGCAGCAGGGCCAAAGCACATCCTCTACGGCGGAATCATCAGTGCAGTCATGGATTGCCACTCGATTTGGACTGCTATCGCAACGGCGTATCGGCATGAAGCGCGCGATGTTGGTAGTGACCCGCTAGTGTGGTATGTAACGGGCTCACTGAGAGTTACGTACCGCAAACCAACTCCTCTCAATCTACCGCTCACGCTAACGAGCCGGGTTGAAAAAATCGACGGCCGCAAGTCCATCGTTACTTGCTCGCTGGTCTCCGGTGGCGAGGAAACAGCGATGGGAGAGATGCTTGCAATACGCGTGCCTCTCGATTGGTTCGAACCGCGCACCCATGCCGGGAATTAGGTTCTAAAACCGCTCTGGCAATGGACAACCATGGGAGGTATTTCTCATGCGTGGTGCCAAAGGAATGAGCTTTATGGTCGAGCCTAAATCCGTGGGTGTACGCTTGCTGAGTCAACGGAAAATGCTAGACCCCTTCCCCTGCTTGCTCGGTAGGTAGACATCGGTTCCGTCCAGTCTCAGTGTGACTCAAGCGATTCCGCAGTAGTACCTCAAAGTATTGAGAGCAGTGGAATCATCCATCGTCATCACAAATCGTGAGACGGGTCGCTCCCGGAACCTCGGTTTCGTAGAGATGCCTAACTCCTCTGAGGATGAGAACGCCATCAGGGCAGTCAACGGCTAGGGGCTCTTGGGCGATTGGTTACGCGTCCCAGTGAGGAGCTTGGCCCGCGCTGGTAGCCAGAATAATCGATAGAAGTGCTCGAAAACTAAGCAGCACCCAGTGCTACTCGAACCATCTGCTGCTCAAGCGCAAACGCCAACTCCTTCGTCAGCGCAGATAGTGTTACATCACTCTTCGCGACGACGTAGGCAACTCCCAGTAGATTCCCCATACGGAAGTCAATGATGGTGGATGCCAGGACCGCATCAGGCATTTCATGAAGCACGAGTAGCGATGCGGCGTAGTCGTGGAAGCCGTCGACTTCAAGGATCTCTACACCCTGTAGCGTTTGGCCCTCGTTGCTTTCTTTACCAACGTTGTCTCGGAAATCCCGAACGAACGACTCATCAATCCAGCGCTTGACGGAGTCCTCGCTCTCGAAAAGGTGGACGACAGTGGCTGCCATAACAATCTCGGCAGGCTCTTCCTCAAGCGTCGGGGCACCTTGCGGCACGACAAATTCCCTAACGTAGCCGGTGATACGACCGAGCTTGGCCAGATCATCCGCTGCTTTCTGTCCGAACCCGTGCTTTGCCATAATCTCGTTGTCTAGGTCAGATTCACGCAACACTTCAAACCCAGCGAGCTCAATCGGCAATTGGCTCGCCTTGAGCACCATGAATTGAAGTTCGTTCGCCAGCACGCTATGTACCGCTTCTAGTAAAGCGCTGCTGCTAGAGGCCTGTCCTTGCACGTCGCTTGTTGTCATGGAGCCAGTTTACGCCCTTGATCTCTTTAACCGCCTGTGGAAAAGATCACGTTAGCGCGGGAGTAGCCTTTTTCGCGTATTGAGCGTTGAGAACGGACAAGGCGTTTTTAACCAAACACAGAAGCTCTTCAATGATTTGAGACTTGGGCATTTCAGCATGATTCATGCCGGAAATCAGAGTGTTCGTTCCCGTGGCCTCAGTCTCATCGACGAGGTAGGTCTCAATTGTTTCTGCGGCCAATCGAAGCCCAGATATACGGATGCATGTGCCTCAGAATTCAATGAGCGCATAACCAATTCGGTCTCCGCGAACTGCGGGCGAAAGTGCAGCGGGTCATGGCCGAGGCCGTAGGTTCGCTCTACTATCAGCACAGCCTTCGCCAGTCTGCTGCTTTAGCTGTGTTGGTGCTCCCTACGTTCCTCAGCATTCGATATCTGGATTCCAATCGCTGTAAGTTCGGCTATGATACTTTCGATTCGAGGCCATTTTTGAGTCAGCTAAAGCACGGAGCAACAACATGAGCATGTCAAGCGATACAAAGGCGAAGGTTCGTGATGGCGTGGCGAATCTAATCAGAAATTGCGTTGGAGTAGAAAAGGGCGAGTCCGTTCTCTTGCTGAACGAGCAAGGGGGCATAGATCATGCACTCGTCGAATTGATGGAGGAAACTGTACGCGCATCAGGGGGCAACGCCTATTCGCTATGGGTTGAACCATTAATGGGGGTCACGGAGATACCCAGCGTGCTGGGCGCAGCGGTGCTTGCGTCTGACAAACTCATCTTGAACGGCAACCTAAATAGGGTGGTGTTGCTCGAGCACCTGAGGGCCAACGACAAGCCCGACTTGGTGCGCATCAACAATCGAGTTCGAGCTGCTGAAGCATTCACATCAGAACATGCGCTATTTAACTGGAAGCTTGTGATGGCACTTGCAGGCAAAATTGAAGAAGTAACAGGCGCAGCCAACGAATGGAAGATCACGAGTCCGCATGGTACGAACATCAGTGGTCGCGTAGCTAAGGGAAGCGACGTTGCGGGAGCTTTCTTTGCGCAGGATGCCGAAGCATCACGAACCGAGCGAGTTTTCCCTGGTGAAGTCTACGCTCCTGTGGGATCAGCTGGCGCTAGTGGGGTGATTGCCTTTGATCATCCTGGGTTTTCTGACAAGAATCTATTCGAAAATCCCAAGATGCTTACTGTAGATGACGGCCAAATAACGAACGTCATTTGGCGTGAAGAGCCTACCCGAGAAGGCCAGCGCGATGACGCCACGGGAAATACAGTCTGGACCCATGAGCAACTGAACGATCTCCTTGAGAGTAACGCAAGAAAATTCGGGCATGATGCAGCCTACGCTCTCGATTCCTGGCACGGTGGGATGCACCCGCGCGCTGTCCGCAAGGGCGGCCAGCAATCCAACTCCGACACGATGCACTTCCATATCGGCAATGTTCCATCAGCGCGCTCAGCCTACGTATCGGACCAAACGATTACGCTAGATGGCAAGCCTTTCTGGGTTGATGGCAGGCCCGCGCTACTCGAAAATCAATTCATAAAGGACGTGGCCGCAGAGCAAGGTGTCACGCTCGATTAGTCAGAGCCGATTGACCCCGAACCTTCGGTTGCAGGCACGTGCGCAAGGTCGAGCTCAGGTTCCTTCTTCAGGGTCTCAGGGATGCCAAAGAACACCACCATCGCTGCCGCTATAGCAGTTATCGACAGGAATGAGAACGCGGCGGTGTAGCTGAATACCGAGACCAAAAAAGTAAAACTCACAGGAGAAGCCAAGGACCCCGTCTGTGCGATCTGTCTTGAAACTCCGAAGAAGGCCCCTCGTGCATGAGGCGGAGCTACGTCAGTGCCGAGTGTTTGCATGTTGCCCGAGATGAGGCTGACACAGAAGTGCACTGCTATGAATGCGAGAATGAATACGCTGACAGGGACTGCCAGCAGATCAGTAACTGCGAGGAAGGCCATCGAGAACCCTGAGAGCATCAACCCAGGGACAATCGTAAACTTCCGGCCGAACCGGTCCATGATATAACCCGCCCCGAACACCACTGGTATTCCCACGACAGACATAACGCTACGCAAGCCTCCGATTTCCAGCTCGGACAAGCCGAATCCGTACGAGGCATACACGACAATAACTCCACCCCCAAATATCCCTCCGCGAGTTACGTTTGCCAAAAATTGGGCAAGAAATACCTGAGGGATAGGCGGAGTTTTCAGATCAGCCCAGGTCAGGCCGCGACGTAATCCACCAATAGATGCTCCCGCAGCGGTGACCGAGCCGCTTGCCCCAGCGGAAGCTGCGGCAGCTTTCCCCATGGTTTCCTTCACGATAAAGAAACTGGGAATTACACCCAGGATGACAATCACTGCATGGATGGCGAATGGCAACCAAAGGCCAATCGTCACGGACGCTATACCGCCAACGATCGGCCCTGTAAGGTTCCCAATCTGTTGAACGCCAAACATGCTAGTTATCTGCTTGCCCCGTTGTTGTGAACCTGATGTGTCGGCGATGACGGTGAGTCGACTTAGCATCCACATCTGCTCACCGATTCCACCGAAGAATCGGTACAACAATATCTCCATGAAAGACCCGTCTTGGACTATCACCCGGACAATTAAAAGTGAAGAGATAGCGATTAGTATCGGCCCTGCTAGAAGCATCTTCCTGCGGCCGATGCGGTCGATGAGGTAGCCGGTGGGAATGGGAGCCACTGCAGTGCCTAATTGCTGAAGTATGAAAACCATCATCGCCGCTACCATGCCTTCACCAAGGTCTTGGGTGAGCTTGGGAATGACGACGACGGTCGCGCCTAGACCAAATCCTATGGAGATCGCGGGGAGGTGCATGGAAAGCAGCATCTCCTTGTTGACCCAGCCCTGCTTCTTCGGAGCTTGGGCTAATTCGTTATCTGGTGTCGTCATTGTGTGCCTCCCAGGCTTCTAATCCGCGAGGCTCGCATCGAGTCATCCCGCTCACGTAGCGCACGATACACGCGCTCGGCCGCTAGCGGCAGTCCTAACAGGAGCAAACCACATGCATCATCGATGGTGTTACCGCTGATGCGACCGAGATACTAGCGTTCTGTGCGATTGCCTTCACTCCCAAGGGATCGGGATTTCCTTCTGGTTCCGGCAGCACTGCCTGCATCTCTAATGTGATAGCAAGTACCTTTAGCAACGTTTGTGCTTTCCATGCCTTGATTGCTTATGGGAGTGTAGGCGCGCGGTCTACTAAGCTGTGCCTACTACCCTCCCTTGTTCACCCTAGGAGTGAGCGCTCCAACTCCTTTCTCCAAGCTCCCCATCCACGCGCTTCATCACTCGCCGCTGTCTTGAGTACCGTCCCCTCGCAACGTTTCTACCCAAGGTGAATCGTGTTGACACTCTGATAGACCGGAGCTATAACGCGACAGAATTAGGCAACAACGGTGATTGATTCAAAGGGCGATTTCAATCGAACCCAAAGGGATGCGGTAACTATGAAAGCCGAGTACGTGGATGAGAATAACAAACTCATCGCAGCACCAAATCCTCGATGGATGCACAGTCCGAAACGCATTCGCGTCTTCTTCAACGGCGTGCCAGTGGCAGATAGCACTAGCACATACTTGCTGCGCGAGGGAGGCCCACCCGTTTACTACTTCCCCGAGGATGATGTCCGCATGGATTTACTGGCCCCAACCTCGACGGTGAAGAATTCACCTACCCGGGGTGACGCATCGTACTGGACACTCACCCTCGATGGGCGGACAGCTGAGAACGCAGTTTGGGCTTTCAAAAACCCCGTCGAAATGGCCGGTTTCCTCAAAGGGTATGTCGCATTCGACTGGCCCAAAATGGACGCTTGGTTCGAGGAAGCGGAGCAGGTTTTTGTCCATGCACGTGACCCATTCAAACGGATCGACGCGGTGAAGACAGACAGGGCCATTCGCGTGATTGTTGGTGGTGAAGCCATAGCCGAGACGACCGGGTCAGTCATGCTGTTGGAGCCGGGCCATCCGGTGCGCTACTACCTGCCCCTGGCTGACGTTCGCCTTGATTTACTGAGGCCCAGTGCCACAGAGAGCCGCTGCCCTTACAAGGGCACTGCCGACTATCACTCGGTGGAAGTAAGAGGAAAAACTCTAATAGACGCCGCTTGGATGTATCGATACCCCACTCTAGAGGCGTCGAAGGTCGGGGGTATGCTTTGTTTCTTTAACGAGAGAGTTGACGCTACCTATATTGACGGCATAGAGCTACCTAAGCCCGTCACGAACTCGCGGCGATAAACAGAAGCGATGGGTTAGTGATGTAATCTGTCCATGAGCCACCCAAGCCTATTAGGTAAAGCGCGCCTCAGTCACGCCTGCGGTACCAGTACAGTACGGGATGAATGCTTTCATGTTGCACTGGACTCCTCTCTTGGCAAGTTCGGCCTCGAAGATTGCATGGATCTCACGATCTTCGTCCTCATACTCCACTTGGATCCCGCCATCCTTGATGCTGATATCCCCACCCTTGTTATAGTTCGGTGACATGAAACCCCCAGGGCCGTCACGTAGTGCCATGTAACGGGCGCGTGTTGAGCCTGAGTTGAAGTGCTGGTGGAACATTGCGTCAGCAGGGACGATAACAATCGAGCCTTCCTGCCAATCACACTTAACCATGTCGGAGCGATCTTCCTTCGTCCATAACAGAGAGAACCCCGCGTCACCGCTCAACAACACCAAGTGGGCACCAGGACCGTGGCGGTGGGCTTTTTTGTAAGTGCCAACAGGGAATTCCGAGATGTGGTTGCCCATGTCGTTTTTTCCCATACGGAGGCTCACATTGATGCCACCTGCTCCACGCTCTTTCCAGCCATAGAGGGCCATATCAGGCGCATTCGGGATGAAGTTGGTGTCCCAAATGCGCTTGTTGTAGAGCGTACCTCCCGAGAAGTAATTCTCTTCACCAGCGTATCGAGACTCGAACATCGTGGGGCAGTTGAACATGAAATTCTCATCACGGAACAAACGCATCATCGGTGGTGCATTTGTAGTCGCGATGTACCGGGCTTTCTCGTTTCCGGTCCCATTAAAATGTTGATACCAAGCATTGAGTGGAACGGTAAACAGTGCGCCCTCGCCCCATTCGAACGTTAGCTTATTGCTCTCATCTGTCCAAACAGTCGTCGCACCGCGCCCCGAGACGATGTAGAAGCTGATTTCGTACATGTGATGCTCCGGTTCGGATTTGCCACCAGGATCAATGTCCACAACATGTAAGTCGTTTCGCAGGTGATCGTTGTCGATATGAATGACCGCACCTTTACCGCCTTTGCGCTCCCATGGTCCGACCTCAATATCTCGCATATTCGGGACGTAAAACGTCGTATGAACGAGTACATTCTCCTTCTCTAGCCAGTTCTCGTAAGCGTCCGCGATATGGAAGTCGACCAGCCCCTCAGATGGAGTGTCCGCCACCTTCATGTCCGTGCCCTTCATAACCACTGTGCAACCTCCTCTTGCGGTGTTGAGGCGAGCCTACTCCAGCCAAGTTCGACACGCAATCACAAAACGAATGGGCAACCAGTGTCTTTTCGCGAGCTAATTTCCCCTCAGGGCATACGCCATTACAACCAGTGTTAAGGGAGGTTATTGCTTCTAGGTACCCCGTCCTCAAACAACGATGCCTTGAGCATGTGAGGCTTAGGAGGGCGACTGAGAAATCCCAAAGTACCTCCGATGGCTGCGGTGCTCGCTGCGAATGCCATTACACCCACGTAGCTTTCAGTTGAATCGAAGATCAATGCGGCGGAGATTGGGGCTATGCCACTAGCCATGGCCATGAACGGTTGATTGAAGCCGCGAATAGCACCAAGGTTCCTAGCCCCGAAGTAATTGGCAAGAGTCAGCGGCTGCAGCAGCCAAAAGCCGCCTGTCGCTGCGCCATAAATCATTGACCAGACATACAGAAGTGGGACATTGGCAATATTGAGTAACAGCAAAAGCGAAATTGCCGTGGTCCCAAGTTGGGCGATGATCAAACGGTTCAGTGGGAAACGGTGCGCGGCCGGTCCCCAAATGAAGCGACCCGAGAAGCTAAAGATACCGAATGCCAGAACGGATGTAGACGCCACGCGGAGTGAGAAGCCTGCATCGATGAGGTATGGCACCCAGCTGGGTTGCCAGCTATTCATAGACATGAGTGCGAATGAGAACGCCATGGTCAGTAGCCAAAATGACCGAGTGCGCAGTGCTTCACGAAGCGTGTAGCTGTACTCAGCACCAAAGCGGGATCGCGGGCCTGCTTGAGCATCAAGCGCATCACCGTCAGGCAGTAACCCTACATCTTCAGGGGTGCGGTGGACACTAAAACTCAGTGGGACGAGCAGCACGATTGCGAGCGCGCCGACTACGAACCATGCATCACGCCAGCCAAACGCCGAAATCAGTTCAGCATTCAACAAAGGGAAGACCAGGGGCCCAAGCGCACCGCCAGATGCTGCTATCGCGATAGCTTTACGACGTTGGCGGGTAAACCACTTCGGAACTACTCCTAGCATGATGGAGCCTAGTACTGCGCTAGCAATCGCGCCCAAGCCTCCATAGACCAAGTAAAAGACCAACAGTGAGTCAGTCCAGCGTAGCGGTGCCAGCGAGAATCCCATCAATACGGCAGCAGCAACCATGATGATGCGAGCGCCGCCTCTCCGGTCAGAGATAGCTCCCAAGAATGGTGAAAGCAGCGCTCCGGCAGTCAGTCGGAGAGAGAGAGCTCCGAACAATTCAGCCCGCGTCCATCCCAACTCTGCCTGCATCTCCTCAGCGTACAAGCCAATGCTGAACACGCTCGTGCCCACCATGAATGCGGAACCAATCATGCCCGCTATGACAATAATCCAGCCATAGAAGAAAGGAAATCGCTGGTACACATTCACGTTAGTAGTAGCTACCTCCGCCGTTGACATGAAGCGTTTGGCCAGTAACGTATGAAGAATCATCTGAGGCAAGGAACAAGCAAGCCCTAGCAATTTCCTCTGAGGTTCCCTTCCGTTGAAGCGGATTGTTCAATGCGTCGTTTCCACCAGGCACAACCGTCCCACTCAATCGGGTGGTATCGATTAAGCCCGGTGAGATGACGTTGACCCGAATACCGCTCGGCCCTAGCTCTGTTGCCAGTCCGCGAGCCATGCCGACCAATCCCATTTTCGCGGCGGATACGTGCGCGCGGTCGGGGACTCCGCTAAATGCACCTCCGCCCGTCATATATATGATGCGACCGAACCCATGCTCGACCATCGATGGCACGACTGCATGGGTACAGTAGAAGGCACCATCTAGCACCACTCCTCGGGCGAATTCCCAGTCCTCCTGTGTTAAATCCACAAACGCCTTGGCCGGGCGGACCGCAGCATTGCTAACGAGGATGTCGATGCGCCCAAACTCAGCCATTGCCGCAGCCACCATCGATTTCACCTGCTCTTGATTAGCCACGTCAGCGAGAACCGCCAGTGCCTGTACGCCAAGAGCACGGGCTTCGCTTGCAACAGCGTTCGCTTCTGCTTCGTTACTACGGGCATTCACCACGACATGTGCACCTTCAGAAGCGAATTTCAGTGCGGTCGCTCGTCCGATATTGCGGCCTGATCCAGTAATCAGAGCCACTCGTCCTTCCAGTTTCATATATCCACTTCGCGTAAAAGATTCTCCGCAGCCAACCTGACTCGCCGTGATGCTATCACCCATGCCAGTAGCCAGCGGTACCAAAAAGACACTATAAGCACATCAGTAGCTGCATTGAGGGTGTATTACGTGCGGCGTGCATTACTCGAGGAGTTGGTAGCAGATACCGTGGAGCGTCCTAAGGAGCAACAAGCGTGCAGTCCTTTCATTTTTGGCTCGATCCAGTTCTCAAATCAGAGGACCTTATGCAATTCTGGCAACGGAGGAATGACGGTGATTGACCACCGTTGATCAAGGCATCGCGGGGTTGATATAAAGGAGTTCGTCCCGTAACGCTCGAAGTCGAAATAGCCGAGCTTATTCATCTACAAGCAGTGCCTATGTAACGTCAGATGGTGCGGGGCCACTGTTGCGCATGTCGCGCAATTGATCGGTCGTAACCTCAGCGGTGGCCACCAACTCTTCGTAAAGTTCTGGTGGAGGCATGACGTCTTTGAGCGCGGGAATGACCTCTTCGCCCATGCGCTTTATCGAAGCCATGACTTTGTCATGGGGCATACCCCCGACCATCATCCAGTTGCTCACGTGAGTTGCGCCAAGGCTGGCCGCTTTGGCGAACTTCGCACGTACTGTGTCGGGATTGCCAAAGAAGATACGATCCATCATGGCATCGTCGTCCAATTCTCCTTCATAGGGGTCGGCGGAGACTTGTCCGTTGGTGACGCGACCAGTGCCAAGTGCTCGGCCAGCCCGCATCTGCCAGCGAGGGTAGCCCAACAATTTCTTGGCTTCTTCGTCCGTTTCCGTCAAGGCTGTCATCGACTGGATGCCCAGCTCAAGACCCGCGTAGGGTTTGCCAAGCGCATATTTGGCTTTGACGAACGAAGCGAGGTGGGATTTCACCCCGCCTTCGCCAAGAAGGCCGGTCGTCACTGGCATCATGTCCCATGCCGCTGCCAGCTCCATAGTCTCTACGCTGGTCCCTGCAATCCACATGGGCGGATGCGGAGCCTGTAGCGGCTTGGGCCACACTACAGTTTCATGGGGCACGCTAATTTCTTTGCCCTCATACGTGAATGAGTCATGCTCCGTCCAGGCCCTGTACAAGATATCCAATGTTTCGTTGAATCTCTGGCGCGAACCTTCAACTGTCACGTTGAATCGCGCGAGTTCGTGGGGTTGGTAGCCTCGGCCAACGCCCACAATGAAGCGTCCATCCGTGAGGTTGTCCAGCACCGCTACCTCTTCAGCGAGGCGCAGTGGATCCCAAATAGGCAATACGATCACTGCAGTCGCTATCTTCAACTTCTTGGTCCGCTCAGCGATGTAAAGCGCCTGCATAAGTGGGGCGGGAGACATTCCGTAGTTGGAGAAGTGGTGCTCTGCAATCAAGCAGAACTCAAAACCCATCTCTTCCGAATATTGAATCTGTTCAAGGCCTTCTTCGAAAAGAGACTTCCAGTCGCGCAGTTCAGGATTAGGCCATTCGTAAAACAATCCGAATTTCATGGTAAAACTCTCCACTACGCTGCGGAATTGAACGCACAGTATCCGGTTTGAACTCGAAAATCTATGCTCAATTGTTAAATTAACATTGGTCCTACTGGCCTCTTAGCTCCATTGGGATTTCCTGGTCAGGCCACGGGTGCCAAGTAATTACAGATCCAGGGCGATACCTGCGTAGTACTTGCTGTGCGTGGGCATGTGGGCATGTGGATGAGGTCATCCTCGTCACCGGGGCCAGAAGGCCTTTACCCTGATATGCTGCGCCCTGAATCCAACTCAAGAGGCACCGTAATGAAAGCAATCGTCCTCCATGAACATGGAGGTCCCGATGTTCTGTCCTACGAAGACGTTGATCAACCAGAACCGGGGCCCGGGCAGGTGCAGGTTAAGGTTCATGCGGTATCGGTGAATCAGACTTTAGATTTGGGAATTCGTCAGGATGGCGCCGGTTACCATATCCCTCTACCCACAATCCTTGGTATCGACTCTGCGGGGGAGATTGAGAGTGTGGGTGAAGGCGTGAAGGATTTCAAAAAGGGCGAGCGCGTCACGTCGATACTTCGTCCACCTGCGGGCCGGGGTTACGCTGAGTACGTTGTCGCCGATGCCTCATCTACATATCACATACCAGACGGGCTTGGGTACGCGGAAGCCGTTGCCGTAAGCCGTCACTTCCCTATGGCTTACAGTCTATGTCGAGCCGCAGGTGTGCAAGAGAATCAATGGGTGCTCGTGATGGGCGCGGCGGGGTCGCTCGGTGCAGCTGCTATCCAGGTCGCTAAGCACAGTGGTGCTCGCGTGATCGCCGCAGCAGGCACCGATGAAAGGGCCCAGGTCGGTGTCGCGTTGGGCGCCGACGTTTGGGTGAACTATCGTTCGTCTGATTTGGCCGCAGAGGTAATGAACATCACTAGCGATGAGGGTGTGAATGCGGTTTTAGAAAACATCGCAGACCCTGGCCTCTGGTCGGGTGCGTTCAACAGCTTAGGCGTCGGGGGGACGCTAGTTACAGTAGGGGCGCATGGCGGCGGTAAAGTGGAGCTCGACGTACGCAAGCTTTATCGCGATAACCTGACAATCAAGAGTGGTCTCTATTTCCGCAAACCAGCTGACGGCGATCAAGCGTTGGCGCTTGCAGCATCAGGCGTATACCAGGTAACCATTCATACTTTGTTGCCTCTCAGCGAGACCGCTAAAGCTCACCGTATCGCATCTCAACGGTCAATCATCGGGAAAGTCGTGATGGATCCGACGCTAGGGTAGCGCACAAGGAAAGCCTAGTTACGGAGCAAAGTTCAGGCTAATGCTCTAGCTCTGTAGTCGCTCGTATGGGCCTTATTCCCAGTAGGCAAAAGCCATAGCGCACCCAGTGCCAGCCGGGGTCCGGTAGCAAGGTACATAATCAACGAGTGTCATCTTCTCTTCCGTCATCGCCCCTGAGAGCGCGATCCAATTGAGCGTTTCCGTTGTGCCCAGTTGCATCATGCGGTCACGCGGCAGCGATGCGATGGCTTCTTCATCTCGACGTGCCATCGCATCTAACGCCATGTGGTCTAGGTCTTCGTCGATTATGAAGTGAGAGAGGCCTCCAGAGGCCATGACCGCAACACTTTTGGAAGCATCCCACGAGTTGATGGCTTCGCGGATGGCTTCGCCCATCTGGAAAGCACGGCGGGGTGTCGGCTGGTTAGGCGGGTAGAACGCGTTCATCGTAACGGGGACCACGGCTATGTTGAGCTCGGGCATGATGAATTGGTAAAGGAAGCTAAAAGCGTGGCCCACGCCAGTACCTTCACGGTACTGGTTAGAAACAGCGATATCGAATCCTCCTTCTACAAGGGAATGAATTAGGTGATCTGCAAAGCCAGTGTCCGTGGGATGGTCGGCTTCAGGGGGATGCGCGGCTGTCTGGTTCCATGACGTGTTGGCCCTGGAGGCTCCGGGCTTATGGTCGAATTGGCGGGGGCGCTGGCGGATTGGCAGTGAATCGCCGTGGAATACGCTGAACATGGGCATGTTTCCCTCGAAGAATTGCTCATGCTGGTCATCACCGATGATTACGATTACATCCGGGGCCGCTGCTTCAAGCTTCTTGCGCAACACGCTCATCGAGTGATGATTGGACTCATCGCGGAGCTTCATCACCTCTGGTGTAAGCTCGCTTTGCATGTCGGGCTTGGCACGCTTGAGCACTTCTTCGTAATCGAAACGTGAATCGTTGAGGTCTTTCTGAATCATCTCGGGCCAATGTTCATACCCTAATCGCAGCTGGGGTGCGTGAGAGCTACCGAAACCTAAAACAACTTTAGCCATAACCGTTTGCCTCCGGAGAGCATAAGCAGATGAGAGCGAGCGAGCGTAGGCACTCTAGTCCTAGAGTCGACTTTGTTCAAATGATGCCCTTGCCAAAGCGAAGCAATCAGGCATTTAATTTTCTCCTAAAAACCTGAAAAGAGCAGCCCTGTGGAGACTCACATTAGGCCAAAGGGATACTAATCAAGCGTTGACACCGAGCGTACCTGAGGCCAATCCGATAACCTTTATCTATGGTGCAATCCAACAATTGCGACTCTCTGCGTCTAGGCAGTTACGAACTCCCAGCTAATAGGACTCTCATCATGGGGGTTCTCAATGTGACGCCAGATTCGTTCTCGGATGGTGGTTTGCATATAGACACATCTAGTGCCATCAATCACGCGAAACTCCTTGCGAATGAGGGAGCAGACATCATCGACGTGGGTGGTGAGAGCACTCGCCCTGGCGGTGCTCCGGTTTCCACTGACGAAGAACTTCGTCGTGTTATTACTGTTGTCGAGGCAATCACAGAGTCGATTAGAGTGCCCGTATCCATCGACACGCGCAACGCTGCCGTCGCTCGTCGCGCAATCGAGGCAGGCGCAGTGATGATTAACGATGTCACGGGCCTCCGTGACGAGGCCATGTTGCACGCAATCCACGATACGTGTGTGCCGGTGACAATCATGCACATGAAAGGAACGCCTGAGACCATGGCAATAAGCAATCAGTACAAGGACATGCTCGCGGAGATTGCAGAGTACCTAGTTGGCCAGGCCCGTAAAGCGGTAGCCGCAGGAGCGCAAACCGTAATTATCGATCCCGGCATCGGGTTCGCCAAGGACACTAGGCAGAACTTAGAGATACTCAACAATCTGAACGCCTTTAAAGAGCTTGGTTACCCTTTACTAGTTGGTCCATCACGTAAACGGTTCATCGGTGAGCTCACTGGCGCCCCCGCCGACGACCGTATCCCAGGGAGCATCGCAGCGGTCCTGAAGTGCGTTGAGGCGGGCGTCGATATCGTCCGCGTCCACGATGTTGCAGCCTGCAAACAAGCCATCACTATCACAGAGGCTATCCAAAGCGCATGAACGATACCATTTTCATCCATCAGGCCTCTTTCGCTTGCCACATTGGCGTGACGGCCGAAGAGCGGGCCAAGGCTCAGGACGTCGTAGTCGATCTAGACCTTGCTATCGATTTATCAGCAGCGGGAACGTCAGACAGCATCAAGGATGCGGTCGACTACTGCGAGGTCTGGGATGCAGTCAACGAATGCGTTTCGAGCCAAGAAATTAATCTCGTCGAGGCTCTGGCTACCCGTATCGGCAAAGTCATCCTCGACCGATTCCCTATGGTTCAATCCGTAACCGTTGTTGTGAAGAAGCCCCAAGCGCTCGCGACCAATGGTGTTTCGAGAGTGGGTGTGCGATTGACAGTCGAACGCGGGCCACTCAGTTGACGATTGCCTATTTGGGATTGGGAGGCAACGATGGAGATAGGCTCGCAAACCTCGAACGCGCGGTAAGCGAGCTGAAGTTAGGGGTAACAGTGACAGCACTATCCCCACTCTATGAGACGGAGCCCGTCGGATTCGCAAATCAAGAGTGGTTCCTTAACGCCGCCGCCGCGGTCGAAACCCAACTCTCACCCCACGAGCTGTTGTCGCTGCTACAAACAATCGAGCGATTGCTAGGGAAAGCAACTCCATTCCTAAATGGCCCTCGAACTCTGGATTTGGATCTTTTGCTGTATAGCGACCAAGTCATCAATGACGAACTATTGATTGTTCCCCACCCGCGTTTGCACAGGCGTGCATTCGTTCTTCGACCGCTAGCTGACGTGGCTGGCGATACGAATCACCCTACGGTTGGTAAGACTATCCATCAGCTGCTTAATAATCTTGTCGCCCCTGCCAAGGTACGGGAGTGGGTCGAGGTGTCTCAGGTTTTCCCAGCGCACCCTGCCCGCTAGGCCTTGAGAGCATCCATATGCGCTTTACGGAATTTAGCGACCTTGGGTTCGATTATGACGCGGCAGTAACCTTGGCTAGGGTTCATCCGGAAGTACTCCTGATGGTAGTCTTCGGCCGGATAGAACAACGAGGCAGCTGTGATTTCAGTAACAATCGGGTTCGGCCAGAGCGCTTGGCCCGCTTTGCGCGCTGCCTCAGCTTGCACTCGCTGTGAGTCGCTGTGGTAATAGACGACTGATCGATATTGCGTGCCAAAATCGGGCTCTTGGCGATTAAGTGTCGTAGGGTCATGGATGGTGAAAAACAAGTCCATAATCTCCGGGAATGTCACGACATCAGGGTTGAATGTGAGCTGCACTACCTCCGCATGGCCAGTCAAGCCTGTGCATACATCGTAATAGGAAGGGTTCACCGTAGTGCCTCCCATGTACCCAGAGACGAGTTTGTCGACGCCTCGTACGAGTTCGAATACTGCCTCGATACACCAGAAGCAACCACCCGCGATCGTTGCGCTTTCTTCACGTTTCTGAGCCATCGGTTGCTCCTCCGCGTAATCTTGCTACCTACGAGTAGGAGAGTAACGCATGCCTAGGTTCAGGCGGAAGATATGCCCCACGCACATACAAGGCAAGAGATACTACTCTGCTACAGCGGTGTCCGTGGTTTCTTGACGAGGGTTTCTTTGGCTCCTAGTACGAGCGCCAAGCCTGCTAGCAGCAGGATCGGGGCGTAGACGACGAACGGTACGGCAGGGCCGTAAAGGTTCGTGAGCAGGCCGCCTAACGCGGGAGCACCAATCGCTCCGACGTCAGCAATGGTTCGGCGGAGCGCCTGCAATCGTCCACGCACTGCGTCTGGAACAACATCATAAGTCGACGTTGCAAGGGAGCCAAGTGATAACCCATTCGCTACTCCCATCATGATCACGAGGGGAATCATGAACGTAAATGAGTCCGCGAAAGGGATAAGCAAGAATGCAATTCCAGGCAGGGCCGTGCTGGGAACTGTTGCCCACTTCCGGCCAACTTTGTCGATAATAAACCCTGCAGGGAGCGTCAATAGTAGAACAATGATGCCGGCGAAAGAGAACAGGAATCCAATTTCTGTAGAGCTGAGTCCCAACTCTTCGTCCGCGAAAACCGGCAGCAAGCTTTGGTAGCCATTACGGAATAGGAAGCCCGCGAAAGTAGCAAATACTAACGTAAGGTATGTGACACGTAGCCCAGGGCTAATCTGCCACACAAGTTCCTTCAGGGATTGAGCCCAAACCATTGGTGATTGATGTTTCTTTCCCCCGGGTTGCACACCATGAACACGTGTGGTTGTTTGTACCCGGCCCTGCCTCCGTGAGTTGGCGACGAATGTTCCCAATGCCACGGCCGCGACCGATTCAATGGCAATCGCTACAAAAACGACGCGCAGGCCCATAGAGTCAGCCAGTACTCCGCCTAACAGCGGGCCAACAGCGAGACCTGCTCCGTGGATACCGTGGAACCCGCTCAACACTCGACCTCTCTGGTCTTGATTCACAAGGTCAATCCCAGCGATCTCGCGGCCGAAAGCCCAAAGACTCTCCCCAACGCCAACCAGGAATGCCGCGGCAAGGACCACCAGGAACCAAGGGGTATATATGCTTCCCAGGGCACCAAGGCCGACCAGAACTGGCCCTGCAATCAATGCGAGGCGTGATCCGATGCGGTCTACAACCATGCCTGCAGCCGGGGTTCCAACAATTCGGCCAAGACCGAAGAACGTCACAATTTGGACCGCGACTCCCACGGAGACGTCAAACTCACCTGCAAGTCGGGGAATAATGGGGAAAACCATTGACCACCCCAAGCCCGCCATGAGCGTACTAAGGTAGAGAACGGTGAGTCCACGAGCCGCTTTGCCAGTAAAAATGGACGGAATCATAGGGAAGGCAATTTTCCTGGACGAAACTAAGAATGACGATGTGCGCCAAGCCACGATACTCCTTATTGGAGTTCTCGGCTTGACAGAACCTGTTCAACCATCGAAATTGGCGCAACTCGCTTTTAATCGAATCATTCCCGGTATCGTAGGGAAATTGGAGGGAAACATGGCAGGTTCCATATACAGCACGCCCCGTATCGGGGTTGGTCGCCACACAGGATATGCATATGACAAATGGCTTGATGCTTTGGGGCTGCCGGTTCATACGGGCTACTTCATCGAGGACCTTCGCAAAGCAGAGTTAGCCCCTTGGGAAGAGATGCAATGCAACGCTGCGATGATTCAGCTAGAAGGCATGCACGGTGTTACAGGTGCATGCGTAATGGAGATTCCCGGTGGTGGGTCGATGACGCCAACCCGGTTCGCTCTGGATGAGACAATTTTCGTAGTGGCAGGTCACGGTATAACTACGGTATGGACCGACGAAGGGAAGAAGCATTCTTTCGAATGGGGCCCACGTAGCCTTTTCTGCATCCCGCAGGGTGTATATCGCCAGCACAGCAATGCTAGGGGCGACCAACCTGCACGCATCGTCGCAAACAATTACATGCCGTTGGCGATGGAGATGTTCCCGGACCCTAAGTTCTTCTACGCTGACACCTACATGGACCCAGGCTTGTTAGCGGCTGACGGCAGCAGCGAAGCCTACTCGGTGGCCACACGATCGGAAGGCGGCCGTGGGGCCACGTGGCGTGGCAACTTCTTCACCGACCTTGCGGGGTGGGACGGTCTCGTGCCTCACCGCCAACGGGGAGGAGGAGGCCATGTGGTAGACATTGAGTTCCCCAATTCCGTAATGGGAGGCCACATGTCCGTATTCCCTTCAGGTACTTACAAGAAGGGCCATCGACACGGACCTGGCGTCGTCATCATCATCCCGTCCGGAGAAGGTTTCTCAGTCATGTGGCCTGATGGGGAGGATAAGGTTGTAGTGCCATGGCATGAGGCCAGCATGTTCGTGCCCCCGAATCGCTGGTTTCACCAACACTTCAATGTGTCCCAGGTACCCGCGAGGTACTTAGCGCTTTCCCCGTTGAAGCAAACTCGACCTGGTAACGAGAATTTCGTGCCCCGCGAGGACCAAATCGAGTACCCGGACGAAGATCCTTGGATTCGCGATATGTTCATGGCCGAGGTCGCCAAACGCGGAGGAGAAAGCCTTATGCCTCCTGGCGCATACACGGATCGCGAGTTCAATTGGGAATACTCCTCGAACGAAGAGGCCGGCGCTGAGATTTTCGGTGCGCACCTCTCGGAAGAACCCTAGGCAGCGCAGTGGTTTTTGGGCCAGAAGAGGGGGGCGAGCGCGCCCCTCTCTATGAGCGCTACAACATTGAGTTGCTGGGCGCGAGCGATGCACCTGAAGTCGCTGAAGGCCGCGCACTCGGAATACGCATCCATGCTACAAGGGGCGATTTCCCTTGCCTCTTCCACTCGCCTCAAGGAGAATCCTCAGGCACAGCGATTCTCTATCTCACAGGCGCTCGTGGCGGCTTCGGAGGGCCTGCTAATGGCCTCTTCGCTGACGTCGCTGATGCTCTCGCAATGCAAGGTGTTGCAGGGTTGAGGCTGAGCTATCGACACCCAGCTAATCTCGATGAGTCTACTCTGGATGCGTTGATCGCGGTCTGGCATCTTGCAACCCAAGGCTACGAGCGAGTCTCAGTCGTTGGGCATTCATTTGGCGGAGCTGTCGCTATAAGCGTCGCCCGGTATACAACGCACGTTCGGGCTGTAGTCGCAATGTCTAGTCAGAGTTTCGGTGCTGAGGATGTCGTGCTTCTCTCACCGCGGCCACTTCTGCTCATCCATGGTGACCGCGACGGGGTGATTCCCTCCAGTACGGCACAGGACATCTACGACTGGGCATTCAAGCCAAAACGCCTCGTGATTATGGAAGGTGCCGACCACGGTCTGCGTGAGGCTCGTGAAGACGTTCATACATTGCTGCTTGACTGGTTACCGCAGGCCTGCCAGTACTGACTCCACTCTGATTGCTGTGCGATTTCAAGTCACAGAATCAGAACCTTACAGCCTCGCGACGAGGCCTTTACCGGCAACTTTCACTGTTCTTGAGGCTTTGGGCAACGGTAATAACCCAATCTATCCATTGCGACAAACCCAATCCATCCAGAGATGGCACTCTGGAGGTTCTTGCTTACTTCTTTTCAACATAAAACCTATGCGCCCCGAGCATTCCAACGAGCAGGGGAAAGGAGAGTTGGGCACACGCTCGATTTTGGAGGCTGCATGCTTTGTACAAATACAAAATATGGGCCGCACCATCGGGAGGAGATGTGCGGGCATATTGAGGTACAGGTGTGCGCTACAGCACGTTGATATTTAGTTCTCGACCAATTGGCTTGTTCGACACTTGAAATTGCTGATGTAGAAAAAGTGAGGGCCTGTTGGGATAACAGGCCCTCATCTCGATTATGTTTATCTGTTAGGTCTGCTAGAGCTTGATACTCACTGTAAATGAGGTGCGGCTCGGAAAGAAATCTCGCATCTGCGGTTTCGCTCCATTCTTGATGCACTCTTCCTCAAACTCGTCGAGCACTGTGGGATCTTCGAAGCTATATTCGATTTGACTGCCACCATCCTCAAGGCTCTTGTCTGCACCTTCAGTGCTGGGGGTAATCCCTGCAATCTTGCCGTAGCGGTGACTACCCCATCGGAGGGCAAGGTACCTTGCAGGTTGCGCTCCACCATTGAAGTGCTGGTGGAACCATTCGTTCGGGGGGACGACCAAGGCTCCTGGCTTCCAGTCCACACGAATTCGGTCTTCGCGCTTACCGTCCTTGGGCCAAAGCAGGCTGTATCCCTGCCCTGACAGCACGAACACGTGGGCGCCGGGGCCATGCCAGTGCGCTTTTTTGTACGTGCCTATTGGGAACTCAGATATATGGGCTGCCAGTGAATTGTAACCAAGCTCAAAGGTAACGTTAGACCCCCCAGCTCCTCTCCGTGGCAGAGAAAAGAGCTTGAAATTGACGACATCAGGTACGAAATTAGTTTCCCAGACGTGCCGTCCTGTCGTGCTCTGCCAGAGCGTGCCATCTCCAGTGTTCTGCTTATCGCTGGTGAACCGGTCGTCGAAAACAAAGTCGTTATCAAAGACGAACTTCACACTATTGAAGATGCTCATCACTATCGGTGCGGTGGTGACAGCCACAAATCGCACGGCTTCAGCACCACTGCCATTGAAGTGTTGGTGTTTGGCGTTGACGGGGATGGAAAAGACACTACCAGGGCCCCACTCGAACGTTTGCTGGTGCTCGCCCAAGGTAATGGCGGTTGCACCGCGACCGCTAAGCACGTAAATCAGTTTCTCGAACATGTGGCGCTCCGGGTTGAGCGACTTTCCCGGCGGGATCTCGCAGACGTATGCATCGTTAGTATGGCCGTTTCCGTCTAGGTCAACATACGCGCCGTTGCCGCCGACGCGCGCCCAGGGCTTAACCTCCACTGTATTCAAATCTTCCACGAAGAATCCCGTGACAATAGGGATACCCTCGGATTCAATGAACGTCTGGTAGGCGTCTACTGCGGACAGAATTGGAAGGTCTTTATCAGGGGTGAAATTCTCAGAGGTGGTCATTACTCACACTTCTCCTTAGGGGCGCTTCGCCAGCCATTATTTGCCAGCATGGAATACTGTACTAGGCGTGATCTGTCGCCGCAAACGCTCCTCCTCCACCGTGCAGTAATGTAGCGCTGGCCGGTTACCTAGATTGCCCTTTTGCCGAATCGTACCTGCTATCCTACCTAGGGTAAGGCACTGACGATCGGTGATCCGCTTTCGGCCAGACTTGGCAACGGATCGTCCTTCCCCTCCCGGGTTTCCCTATTCTGCGCAGCACTGACTGACTTGCCTACCAACCTAGGAGGTAAGTCGACCCATGTCGTCAAACATTATTTCAAATCAACCAGAAAATAGAGCGAATGAAAGCGCACCAAGGCGAGGAAGCCAGACGAGAGCGCTACACGAGGCCATCTGCGCTAGCTGCGGTACACCTACTATGCTGCCCTTCAAGCCGACCGCTGAGCGCCCAGGCTATTGCCTCTCCTGTTACAGCGACCGCAATAACGGCAACGCGAAGGACCGGTCCTCAAGCATTCTTCCTTCCCGAAAACCCGGTCGCCAGGCAAATTCAGTGCGAGAGGAGAGCCGCAATTATCCCAAGGTTTCTGGGGTTGGAGTTACCTCCAAGTCCAGCGAACAGGCTCCGCTCGCCGACGGCGTAGGCAGTACGGCCATTTCTGAAATCTTTGCTGGTCTCAACATTCAAGCACGCACTCGCTCAGCATTGAGCCGCATGGGCATCGCGTCCCCGACACCTATCCAAGAACAGGCAATTCCCTGGCTGAACCAGGGGAGAGATATCGTTGGCCAAGCGATGACGGGCTCTGGCAAGACGCTAGCATTCGGTATCCCCTTGGTCGAGGGCTGTGATAGTTCGATACGTGGCGTACAAGGGCTCGTGCTCGTACCCACTCGTGAACTCGCGATTCAGGTGGCGTCGGTGCTTGATGAAGTGTCGGAAGGTCGGGTCGCAGTGATGCTATTGTACGGTGGGCGCCCAGTAGGCAGTGAGAAGCGGGCGCTGCAGAAGGGCGCGCAGATAATCGTCGGTACACCAGGGCGAACACTGGATCACCTGCGTCAGGGTAATTTAGCGCTAGGTTCTGTGCGTATGTTGGTGCTCGATGAAGCAGACGAGATGCTCGACCGCGGGTTTGCTCGCGATGTCGAATCAATCATCTCGGCAACCCCAACGAAACGCCAAACCGCGCTTTTTTCGGCTACTCTCCCCGACTGGGTAGAAAAGACTGCGCACAAGCATCTACGGGATGCCAAGACCATCCAAGTTGCCTCCGCCGAGGGAGAGGGACTTAAGATTGAGCATCTGATCTATCGAATTGATAAAGCCGAGAAGATGCCGGCGTTGCAGACACTACTTAATCAACGTGGCGGTGCCCCGATTATCGTGTTCGGGAAAACTAAGCATGGTGTAAAGAAACTAGCAAAACAACTCGTCGATCTCGGTTACCCAGTCGGTCCACTCCAGGGCAATATGAGCCAGAATGCGCGGGAGAAGGTCATGGCCGACTTCCGCTCTGGGGTCACACCTGTATTAGTAGCTACGAACGTTGCAGCACGCGGGCTAGATGTGGAGGGCATCGCACAGGTAATCAACTTCGATCTCCCTGACTCTCTCCAGTTGTTCACTCACCGCGTTGGTCGAACGGGACGCATGGGTAAGGATGGCGAGGCGATAACATTCGTGGCACCTGAGGATGAAAAAAAATGGCGAGAGCTTGAGCGCGGGTTCGACTTCACGTTCACCATAAAACGATGGACCCAAAGTGGTCCGGGAACCACGAAAGAGTCTTCCCCTCGTCCTGAGGCAGCCCAAAGGCAATCTACGCAACGACAGACCCGCCAGCCGCGTCCTGAGGGAACGCGCCAGGATCCTCGGCGCCGTGGCACCTTTGCCGCCCCGCGCCCTCCGCTACACGAAACTGAGCAGAATGATTCCCCTCGCTCAACGCACACTAGACCACCCAGCGCCGGGCCAGCCAAACGCAGCCCATGGCTTCGGTTCGGCCGTCGCGACTAAGTAATCGGTTCTCCGCATGAGTGCCAAGCGGGGTAAGGCATCTCAGGAATCCAAACCAGAAGCCTTAGGTCCCATTGAAATCACCATAGACAAACAATGAAAAAGCCCTGCGAAGAACCGCAGGGCTTTTGCCTATCAAGTTTCGCCGCCTAGGCAAACGAGCGTAGGTTCACGCTAGGGAGCTGGGTTGATCCCATCAGGTACTTGTCGATGCAGTGGGCAGCTTGACGGCCCTCTGCAATCGCCCAGACCACTAACGACTGCCCGCGTGTCATATCACCTGCGGTAAACACGCCAGGGACGCTGGTCATCTTGTTGTCGTCTGCTCGAACGTTGCCGCGGGGGTCTAGCTCTACGCCAAGCTGCTCAAGCATGCCCTCATGTTGAGGGTGAAGGAATCCAAGGGCGAGAAACACCAGGTCGGTCTGAACTTCGAACTCCGTACCAGGGATTTCCTTCATATTCATGCGACCGGAGTCATCACGGTCCCATTCGATACGGACAGCATGCAGTTTTTCTAGCTTCCCGTTGCGGCCTGAGAAGCTCTTGGTAAGGATGCTATAGTCACGGATTCCACCTTCTTCGTGAGCAGAAGATGTCCTCAGAATTAACGGCCAGTACGGCCAAGGGTTAGTTGATGGCCGCTCTTCAGCAGGCTCTGATAACAGCTCGTACTGGTAGACGACCTCAGCACCTTGGCGGTGAGCCGTACCCAGGCAATCCGCTCCAGTATCACCGCCGCCGAGAATCACCACGGTCTTCCCAGCTGCGTTGATGCGCTCGCTAGTTAAGCCTGTCTGTCCACGGTTCACTCGGTTTTGCTGAGTCAGGTAGTCCATCGCTACGTGGACACCATCCAGGTTTTCACCTTCAACACCCAAGCGGCGAGGGATAGTGGACCCGCCTGTCAGGCAGACGGAGTCATAGCTGTCGAGCAGTTCCGTGGCGGGGAAATCCTCACCAACACTGGTGCTGGTTTTGAATTCAATCCCTTCGGCCTTCATGAGATTGACGCGGCGTTCAATCACTTGCTTGTCTAGTTTGAAGTCGGGGATTCCAAGAGTCAGCAGGCCTCCGATGTATTCGTTTCGTTCGAACACAGTGACCATGTGTCCCGCTCTATTCAATTGGTCTGCTGCAGCAAGACCCGAAGGCCCAGCACCGACAACTGCAACTTTCTTACCAGTGCGCTTCGAGGGTGGGTTAGGTGTGGTCCAGCCTTCTTCATAGCCCTTATCTGATATGGCCTTCTCGATATGTTCAATTGTCACAGGCTGCTCATTGATGGCGAGCACGCAAGACGCCTCACATGGTGCAGGGCAGATTCGGCCGGTGAACTCAGGGAAGTTATTCGTGGTGTGCAGCGCGGCAAGCGCGTCCTTCCAACGTCCCTTATAGACTAGGTCGTTCCAATCCGGAATCAGGTTCCCCAATGGGCAGCCACGGTGACAGAAAGGCAATGCGCAGTTCATGCACCTTGCTCCCTGGTCTTGAACGGCTTCATCAGGCCATACCTCATAAATCTCTCGGTAATCCTGAAGGCGATTGTTTACCGGTCGCCGCTCTGGGGGTTCCCGGTGAAAATCCATAAATCCTGTAATCTTACCCACTGGTGGCCAACTCCTGTTTGGCGCGCTTCTGAGCGTCAACCACTCTGCGGTAATCCCGTGGATAGACCTTTACAAACTTAGATAGAAGCTGGTCCCAATTGCCTAGCACGCGCTTAGCATTCGCACTGCCGGTGTATTTGAAGTGTTTCCTAATCAAATCACGCAGCTCATCGATGTCATCAGGATTAACAACACTCTCAAGGTCAACCATTTCCTTGTTACATTGACTCTCGAAGGTGCCTGCTTCGTCTAGGACGTACGCGAGACCCCCGCTCATACCTGCGGCAAAGTTGCGACCTACTCCGCCCAATATCACGACTCGGCCATTGGTCATGTACTCGCAGCCGTGGTCACCGATGCCTTCGATAACAGCCAGGGCTCCACTGTTTCGGACACCGAATCGCTCACCACCGAGTCCATGAATGAACACTTCACCGCCAGTAGCGCCGTACAGCGCGACATTACCGATGATTACGTTTTCTTCCGGGATGTACTTCGCTTCCCTAGGTGGCACAACGACAATGCGACCTCCCGACATGCCTTTGCCAAAGTAATCATTGGAGTCACCTTCAAGGGAGAAGTTGACTCCCTTCACAAGAAACGCGGCAAAGCTCTGACCTGCCGACCCTGTGAAGTTCGCCTGGATGGTATCGAGCGGCAACCCTTCTTCACCGTACTGCTTAGCGATCCGGCCGCTCAGCATCGCTCCAACCGTACGATTAGAGTTATTGATGGGCAGCGAGAATTCAATCGGAACCTTGTGCGCAATCGCTTTGCGCGAGCGCTCAATCAATTCCTGATCAAGCGCTTTGTCGAGGCCGTGATCCTGCGTGATCACGTTATGGCGCGCAACCGTGTCTGGCACATCCGCTAGCGCGAGTAACGGTGAGAGGTCTATGTCGCGGGTTTTCTTCCAGAATGAAACTGCCTCGGCGGTCTGGAGTTTGTCTGCACGGCCAATCATTTCAGCGACAGTTCTGAAACCGAGGCTTGCCATGATTTCGCGGAGGTCTTGAGCGACAAACATAAAATAGTTAATCAGGTGTTGCGGGTCACCAGAAAACCGCTGGCGGAGTTCTGGGTCTTGTGTTGCTATACCCACCGAGCAAGTGTTCAGGTGACACTTTCGAAGCATGATGCAGCCTTGGGTCACCAGCGAGGCGGTGGCAATGCCCACTTCGTCAGCTCCCAGCAAAAGCGCAACCGCAACATCACGGCCAGTCTTTATTTGTCCGTCGGTTTGGACCACGATGCGACCCCTCAGGTCGTTGGCGACAAGCACCTGCTGCGCTTCGGCAAGGCCAAGTTCCCATGGCAGGCCTGCGTACTTGATAGACGATTCAGGCGAGGCGCCCGTACCGCCAGTGTCGCCGCTAATCAAAACTACATCGCCGTGCGCTTTAGAAACTCCAGCGGCGATAGTCCCAACACCAACTTCGGCGACGAGTTTCACGTGAATTCTGGCCTCAGAATTCACGTTCTTCAGGTCATGAATCAACTGCGCAAGGTCCTCAATTGAATAAATGTCGTGGTGAGGCGGCGGTGAGATGAGCTCTACGCCTGGTGTTGAGTGACGTACCCAGCCGATGTACTGATCCACCTTGTGGCCGGGTAGCTGGCCTCCCTCACCGGGCTTGGCTCCTTGGGCCATTTTAATCTGAAGGTCGGTTGCATTGACCAAGTAATTAGTTGTAACTCCAAATCGCCCGGACGCGACCTGCTTAATCGCACTGACCCGGCGGTCACCGTTGGCATCTGGGACATAACGGTGGTAATCCTCACCACCTTCACCTGAGTTACTGCGCGCGCCGATGCGGTTCATGGCTATAGCAAGGCTCTCATGGGCCTCGCGGCTGATTGAACCGAGCGAAATTGCACCCGTGGCAAACCGCTTGACAATTTCCGAGGCCGGTTCCACCTCGCTGATGTCTATCGGTACATTGTCCTCTCTAAACGACAGCAATCCTCGAATGGTGCAGGCGCGCTGTTCATACGTGTTAGCTAGTTCAGCGAAGGATCGATAGGAGGGCTCGTCGTTCATTTGAGCTGCGTACTGCAGCTTAGCGACGGTGTCTGGGTTCCACATATGGTATTCACCATCGCGGCGCCACGAGTAGAAGCCACCTGAGGGCAGGTCAGGGTTGGCGGGGACGTCAGCCTCAGGAAAGGCGTCTCCATGCCACTTGCGAGCGTCATCTTCGATGACTTCAAGATCGATGCCCCCGATGCGTGATGGTGTCCATGTGAAGTACTGATCAACGAGTCGCTGACTGAGGCCTACGGCCTCAAAAATTTGGGCACCGTGGTAGCTATGAATGGTTGAGATGCCCATCTTCGCAGTCACCTTCACCAAGCCTTTGTAAGAAGCTTTGATGTAGTTCTTCTGGGCAGTTTCGAAATCGATACGGGCAGGGAATGCGCCATCCTCGACTAATTGACCAAGCGCCTGGAAGGCGAGGTAGGGGTTGACAGCATTAGCGCCATACCCGATGAGGGCAGCGAGGTGTGGAGTCTCCCTAGGCTCCCCAGATTCAACAACCAGCCCAACTTTGGTGCGTGTTCCGTTCCGGATTAGGTGGTGGTGGATGCCAGAGGCTGCCAGCAGGCTTGGAATAGGAGCATGTTGTGCGTCAACACCACGATCCGAAAGGATTATGATTGATGCGCCACTTGCCAGCGCTTCGTCAACGCTAACAGCTAGGGCATCCATAGCTCGTTCAATTTCGCCTTCGTCTGTGTCCACTCGGAACAAAGTAGAAAGCGTGACAGCCTTGATGCCTTCGGCATCTATCGCCTTCACTTTCGCAAGTTCTTCGTCGGTCAGCAACGGCCCATCCAGCTTGAGCTGACGGGCATGCGCAGGGGTTTCATCGAAAATGTTCTGCTGAGCACCCAGGCGCACGTCAATGGATGTAACGAGCTCCTCCCGGATGCCATCGAGCGGGGGGTTGCTCACCTGGGCGAACATCTGCTTGAAGTAACGAAACAACGGCTGCGGTTGGTCCGAAAGCGCTGCGAGCGGGACATCATTGCCCATCGAACCTGTAGGCTCAACACCATTGAGTGCCATGGGCTCAAGGAGCATGCGCAGGTCTTCTTGCGTGTAGCCGAAGGCCTGTTGGAGGTCAACAAGTTCCTGGCTGTTCATCTGCTCGTGGTGCCCACCGGCGTCGGCAAGGTCCCTGAGGTAGACCATATTCTGCTTGAGCCACTCACCGTACGGCTGTGCGGAGGACAATTCATGCTTGATTGTTTCATCGTCCACGATACCGCCGCGCTCTGGGTCAAGGAGGAACATACGCCCGGGATAGATGCGCTGGCGGTAGAGCACTTTACCGGGGTCAGTTTTCACAACACCTGTTTCCGATGCCATCACCAGCATGTCATCGTCAGTGACAATGTAGCGAAACGGACGTAGGCCGTTTCGGTCGAGCACTGCGCCGATACGGGTGCCGTCAGTAAATGCCACGAGCGCGGGGCCATCCCAAGGCTCCATCATGCAAGCGTGGTATTCGTAGAAATCGCGCTTCTCCTGTGACATCTGCACACGCTCTCCGGTTGCCTCGGGCATGAGCGACATCATCACGTGATGCAGCGGCCTACCTGTATGAAGCATAAGTTCATAGGCGTTGTCGAGGCTGGCAGTGTCACTCTGGCTTGGAGGGATTACCGGAAATAACTTCTGGAGGTCGTCACCGAATTCAGGCGAAGACATGCTCTTCTCACGTGCCATCATCCAGTTGGTGTTACCGCGAACGGTATTAATTTCACCATTGTGGACGAGGTAGCGATATGGATGCGCGAGCTTCCACGAACCTAATGTATTTGTGCTGAAGCGAGAGTGAACGAGAGCGAATGAAGAGGTCATCGCAGGGTCACTAAGGTCTTTGTAAAAATCCATCACCTGATAGGCCATCAGAAGGCCCTTGTAGACAATGACCTTAGGCGACAAGCTGCAAACGTAAAACTCGTCAGGCTCTTTGAGGGATGCTGTCTCGGCTTCACTCTCAATAATCTTACGAATGACGTAGAGCTTACGGTCGAACGCGGCCTCGTCCGGGATGTTCTTGCCTTTGCCAACAAAGAACTGCCGTATCACGGGCTGGCAGTCGCGAGCAACATAACCGATGCTCGAAGAGTCAACGGGAACATCGCGCCACCCTAGGAAGATTTGCCCCTCGCTGGCAACGACGTCTTCTATCGAGCGCTCGCAACGACCACGGTCAGCATCGTCCCGCGGTAGAAATGTCATCCCAACCGCATACTCGTAGAGTGGTGGTAACTCCAACCCAAGTGCGGTGGATTCTCGGCGCAGAAACGCGTCTGGCACTTGCGTCAGAATCCCAGCGCCGTCACCCGTCTCAGGGTCGGCTCCTGCCGCTCCTCTATGCGCGAGGTTCGCCAGCACTTCGATACCACGCTCTATCACATCGTGAGAGCTAACGCCCTTAGTGTTGGCTACGACGCCAACTCCGCATGCAGCATGCTCAAATTCAGGACGATACAGACCGAAAGGCTTACCTTTGAAGACTCCTGCCAACGATTACTCCTAGAAAGGCCAAAAGCATAAAATGAATCAATAGGATAACTCCCCTTCCTGATTCATTGAATACCCGGGAGAGAAGCGTCTGCACTCGGTACAGTGTGTATCACGAAAGGTAGCAGATTTTACCTCTACCTGGCAACGGCGCACGTTGCGGGGGAAGCATCAAGTAAGAGGGACGCGAGATCCCCTCTTACTCGTCTTTGACTCCTCGCCTTATTTGAAAGAGTAGCGCTCTTCGCCAGACATCTTCGGTGCTTCGCCGAATTCGTTGCGGTCCACTCCGTCACCAGAGAGGATGGCCATCACATCCGGTTCACGGACAGGCTGGTCCTTAAATGGTCCACCCGTGCCTTCGTAGCCAGGGTAAGAGAAATACTCACACGGAAGGATAATAATCTCATTTGCTGATGGGTCGCGGTGGATGTTAAGCGGCTCCCCGCCCTCTTCTACGACTCTAGCTTGTTGGTCCAGCATGCGCCGGTACATGATGATACCGACGTCAGTTACACCGAGGTGCTCGGTCGTGCGATCGCTGATAGGTCCCTGGATGACCCACGCCAATTGATCCTGTGGCTGCACACCGTCTGCCCTTATCCTACCTTTCTCGTCGTATAGTGACGGAAGGTGCGTGGGCACTTCGGTCTGCCGGTCTTCACCATCCTTGTAAGGTCGGAACTGCATAGTGACGTGCAATGTGTGAGTGTCATCGATAGGGGTCCGGAACTGCATTCCGTGGGCGACGCGGAGAATGTTCGGAAATAGCACTGGGTGCCCGATGCGCCAGAACTCGGAGTCCTCGGTCTCATCACCAACGAGGCGGCGCTTGATTACACCGTAGGGTGTAATGTCAAAACCTATTTTCTTGTGGTCAGCACCCTTAGAGCTAGTGATGGCGTTCCACTCATCTCGCTCTGATGCGGGCTTGAGGCGGTTCATCATGTAGCCGCCGAAATAACGGTGAAGCCACTGAAAGTGAAGTGGGTCCAGCGAGTTCTCTTGGCACTGGAGCCAGTTGCATGGGAGTTCAACGATCGTGGTTTCACGAGCCCCTTCCCAGGTTAGAACGTCCCAGCGAGGAAGGAGCGGCGCTGGTTCAGGGCCCATGTAGCCGAAGATAATCCCCCCAAGCTCTTCCACTTTGTATGCCTTGAGCTTTACCTTGGCTTTGAACCGGCTGCCAGCAGGCTCAGAAGGTTGGTCAACGCAATTGCCTGCCTCATCGAACAACCAGCCGTGATAGGCGCAGCGGATGCCTTCAGGCTCTGGAATCCCATAAGAAAGGTTAGCTTTGCGGTGGGGGCAGGATGGCTCAATCAAGCCGAGCTTGCCGGCCGTGCTCCTGAAGAGAACCAAATCTTCGCCAAGTAGACGTATCTCTTTGGTCGGGTTCTCTTCCGACAACTGCGAGGAGCCTGCAATTGGTTGCCAGTACCTACGCATGAGTGTCCCCATCGGTGTGCCTGCGCTCACTCTTGTCAGACGGTCATTCATTGCCTGAGAAAGCATCTTCTACCTCCGAACGAATCTCTTCATAGACGCAGCGTGAATGGTATCAGCCGGGGCGCACAGTAGCGCCAATACTCACAATAACTATGTTGCGCTTATTACTCTATTTCAATCCACTCCTGGCACCTGGTGTGACATCAACAGTTCTTGGCGTTTGGTTCCAGATTCCTGAACGGCCAGAAGCACTTCCAGCGTTGCCATGCCCCAGCGGCCGTCCGCAGGAAGCGGGGTGCCATTGACGATAGCGTCGTGGTATGTGTCGAGTCGACCGTCGCGTCCGTCTTTTGGCCCTTGCAGGTCAATCTCGTAGCGGCTCGTGTCGCTAAATACTTCCAGCCCGTTCCGGGAGAAAGAAACGTCGGCGTGATCAAAACTGATGACGGTAGGCCCTCCCATAATCCAGCCTCCTCCGAGGCCGGGTGTTTCGCGGACAGCAGAGCCAGCTCGGTTTCCACCGTAGCGCTCCGCAGCAGCGGCAGCGGCCTCAGCACCACCTGCTAACGAATCGCGAAGCTCTCTACGAGCTCCACCATGCTGTGAAGGGTCAATCGCGTCAGGCCCAAACACGAGAAGCCGTGAGTCATAGTGGTCGTACCCGCTAATCATCGCGGTTGCGACCGCACCATCTTCGAACTCCATAAATGTCGCGTGTGCACCTGGTACTCGCCGGTCGGGGTCCCAAACCCCAGCCATCCCTCGGACGCTCCGGACGAGGCCTCCACCTATCGTGCGCACGATGTCGAGTTGATGTGGCGCCTGCCGCCATACGATTCCACCTCCCCACTCAGGGGTCAATTCTTCGGGAGTTCGGGGGCGGTACAACCAATCAACATACCTCCAACTGTTGATCAACCGTAGTTTCCCAAATTCCTGAGTCCTCACCATCTCTCGTACCTTTTGGACTCGAGGCTCGAAGCTATGCTTGACGTTGACGCCGAGGAAGACGCCTGCCTTTTCGGCAGCCTCGACCATCGCGATAGACCCGGGAATCTCGATCGTCATCGGCTTTTCAATGAGAACGTGTTTACCGCCCGCGAATGCAGCAAGTGCATGCTCCGAGTGGAGTCGGTTCGGTGTGGCGATGTAAACCAATTCCACATCCCTGTTAGTGCAAAGGTCTTGTACGCTGGTGTATGTCTTGGCCTCAGGGAAGTCATGGCTGAAGGCAGCCATGACTTCTTTGTCGATGTCCGCTGCTGCCACGATCTTGTAGCCAGCGTTCTTAGCGAATTTAGGGAGCATGCTGAGCGTTGCGCCGCCCAATCCAACGATTCCCAACCCGATCACACGTGCATTCTCTGAACTAGTCATGGTCACCCTCTCTACGGGTAGTTGTAGATACTTGATCCAAGGGACGGCGGCAGGCTACGCATCCAGCGGTACCCAGTCAACTAAGCGTTTCTCCTGAGCCGTTGACAGCAGCCGTAGACTGCTGTCATTCCGCAATGCAAATCGGCGAACAGGAGATGGACAATGCCTATTGAGGTCTACGACACGGCTCAGTTTGCCCGCGACAAGAAAAAACGCACGAACATAATGGACACCAGTCGATTTCACGCTTGGATTCACTATTACAAGCCTGACCAAATCGACGAGATGCATTGCCATAATCAAGACCAAACCTTCACCGTAGTTGAGGGGGAATTGACCATGGTCTTTCCGGACGGTGGCGAGGCCAAGCTGAGCGCCGGAATGATGTGCACTATCACGGGTGGTTCGTTCTATCAACTCCACAACCAGACGGACGAAGAGTTAATTATGATTGGCACCAGATCGGGCGCCATCGCAAAGACGGTAAAGGTTGAGTATGGTACGGGCCGTTTAATAAATGACTCTAGATCGGCGAGTCTTACCGCTTAGTCCCTTTGAGCGTCGGTAAAAAAAGAGGGGAAAGGGCTGCCTGCCCTTTCCCCTCTTTTTTTGAATCTTGATCAGGACTCGAATCCTAGTCAGTCATAACCTGGATACTTGCGCCAGCGGCGGTGTATACCTCTTCCGGCATAGTGGTCTGGCCGCCGACTTCTCGGAGCGATTCTTCAAACATCTTACGAACGTGTGGGTCTTCCATGTGGTATGGAATCGCGTTGCCACCATCGCTGATGTCCGCGTGCTGCTTGACCATCGCACCTTCCTCTGCATCGTCGAGCTCACGCAAGCGCTGCGACTCCGGGTTGCCGGGCATCGATCCGGTGTAATTGAATACCCGGAACGGTCCCTTGCTAATCGCGAAGTGCTGGTGGAACCAGTTTGCGGGTCCTGGTGCCGCGCTGATGAGGCCACCAGGACCGTACTCCTGGAATTTCACGAGATCCCCCTTGCCATCTTTCCAGGGAGTGACTCCTCCTTCGTCGCGCGGCCATGTGATTGAGTATCCGTTGCCCTTCAGACCAACAAGTACCGCACCTGATGCGTGGAAGTGGGCCTTGGCGTACCGACCGCTTGGGTACTCGGCTACCCAACCTTGAATCATCCGGTTGCCAACTTGGTCCGGTGCAACCCAGCGGAACCCTGGGCCACGGTTGTTGTCTAATGGAAGGTAGGAATTTGCGATATCGGGGATGAAATTGGAGGTGACCATCGCGCGACCCCGAACAGGTTGGGGGACGACTTTTTCGTTGTTGTCCCAGTATTCCTCCAAATTTCCGCCCCAGCGGTCTTCGAAGTTGAACTGGCTGTTGAACACGAACTCCATGTTATCGAATGCATTAATCGTGCGCGGAGCTGTGTTGACTGCAATCATCAATGCAGGGGTCGAAGCCGAGTTGATAATCCGGAAGTTGGCGTTCATCGGGATAGAGAACAAGCTCCAAGGGCCGTACTCGAAAGCGGTTCGGACGGTGTCGTCATTCTTCCAAACCTCGACGCTGCCACGGCCCTCCATGACCACGTAGCGCTCTTCGTACATCTGGCGTTGAGGGTGCAACGCGCCGCGCGCAGGGACTTCCACGACAAACATGCCCGTCTTGTTCTCCGTGCCAGTCACTTGGATGTAGGTTCCTTTACCTCCAACACGAGGCCAATCTGCTCGTGGTAAGGTGCGACTATCCTTGATTCCAACGCCACGGAAAATAGGGAGGCCTTCCGTTTTGAGGAATGACTCCCAAGGGGTAGCTAGTCGGCGATAGTAGCTCCGGGCCTGGCCTTCGCCCTCTCCCTCTTTATGCCAACCGGCACGTCCCATGCCTTCTGGCTCTATGTATTCTGGTTCCGTTGTCATATGGATCTCCTTTCGGGCGTGTACTCCGTGCAGGATCAGCAAGGGCGCGAAGTTACACTCAGGAAATTACCTATTTCTTCGCCAATTGGCAAGTCCAGCCTCGGGCCAGGTATGCACGGATTCGAAAACCCTGGTATGTTTGGGCACGATGGTCAACTACCAAGGCATAACAGCACGCCCATTGAGTGGGCTCATAGGCGCAGAGATTAGCGGTGCAGATTTAGCCAACGGGCTCACGCAGCAAACTGTTGGGGAAATCAGGCAAGCATTGCTGGACTACAACGTCGTGTTCATACGGGACCAGGAATTGACCTCCGGTCAGTTCCTGGCTTTCGCGCAGGAATTAGGCGAGCCACGCGAGTATCCGTTGCTACCAGGCTTGCCGGGGTATCCCATGATTACTCCGGTGGTGAAGCGCAAAGACGAAACGATGAATTTTGGCGGCGTGTGGCACTCGGACACTACGTACCTGAAAGAACCACCAATGGCCACTCTGCTGCTCGCGCGGTCAGTGCCTCCGGTGGGAGGGGATACGCTGTTCGCGAACATGTACGCGGCTTACGATGCGCTGTCCAGTGGCATGAAAAACTTGCTCGCGGGGCTGGTTGGAATCAGTAGCTCACAGAAGGCAGACGCCGCTCGAACTCGAGAGGATCGGGTGAGTGAAGCTGGGCGACCAAATAGCGACACAGAGCTCGTCGGCGAGCATCCGGTAGTGAGAACGCACCCTGAGACTGGGCGCAAAGCACTCTACCTGAACATCGCGCATACGGTAAGGTTCTCCAGCATGACCGAGGAGGAAAGCGCGCCAATTCTCCACTACCTATACCAGCACTCAGTGCGCCCGGAATTCACCTGCCGCTTCACTTGGAAGGTTGGGTCTATGGCTATCTGGGACAACCGCTGCACCATGCATAACCCTGTGAACGACTACCACGGCTACCTGCGCGAGATGCACAGGATTACTTTGAGAGGTGGCACGCCACGCTGACTAGGAGGGAGCCCGGGCAACGGCCGTTCAACTAATGGAGAGGCTGACCCTCAATTTCTGTCAGTATCAATCTCTATCTGTTTGGCGAGCCGAAGATGTCGGTGGCGCCCACTACCTGTTGGTGAAGGGGAGTCTTACCAGTTGTTTTGATGGACAGCTTTGACTGCTTTCTCGATGACGGGGTACATGGAGCGCACGACGGCATCGGGTGAAGAATCGTTATCTAGTATTGATGCCTGATAGCCCGTGATGGCGTACCCAACGTATATCTTACCGTCGGACTCTGAGCCGGATTGCCCGCCTATCACGGGGACTTCCACGGCTTGGCAGACCGCGGCGTAGATGTCCTTAGAGACCATCGTTAGATCAATCATGGAGGCTCCACGCTTCACTACTTCGTCAGCCCACTTGAGCGTTTTTTCCATGTCCGCTAGTGTGTCGTGCATGTTGCCACCAGCGACGTACTCGAATCCGATCTGGGGGTATGCGTGAAGGCCAGCGGAGATAACCGCCTCCACCTCGTCAATCAACTCGTCTTCGCGCTCGCGGATGTCGACTTTGATCATGTCTGCGTTGGGTATGGTTTCTTTGATAAGTCGCGTCACGCGCTCCATTTCGTGGGGGCCACCGAGAAGGACTGAGTCAGGAACATCAATACTAATGACAGCATGCTCTGCGACCCGAGCCACGGCACCACCAAAAGTGAGCATCTCCTCCACTTTGTAATCCAGCGGGTTGGTGTAACCAAGGAAAACCCGCGAGAGGCTGTCACCAACCGAAAGCAAGTGCACCCCTGCTCGCTCAAACATTCGGGCCATCTGCGCCTCGTAGGCCACACCAGCTGCAATCTTCTTTCCGTCACGTTTCATCTGTTGTAGATCTTGAACAGTGAGTCGAGCCACGTTGTCACCCCTTGGGTGGTTTTAGCGCGCAGTATAGATGCGCCCCCCATTAGTTGCTCGTAGCCGACGAGGGACAGAGATAAAAAATTAATATATGGAGAATACGAGCCCTGCCGTCAGTAGCCGCGTACTTTCGGTAGCTGCCTGCTTATTGGTGAGTGAAGGCGTGGCGATCAAGAGAATATCTCCTGGAGAATAGATACGTAGCAGCACTTATCATTGCTATCGATTCGAATCTTTCGCTATTTACCCCAAGAGCTTGCCTACTCCGATTCCGTGACCGTGACTCTGTACTGGGGAAATACTAGCAACACGGAGATCCCATGCGCGTAAGCTGTCGCTAGATATGAACGATCCATCACCCAGCCCATTCACTAAATCGTCCCACCCACTAAATCAACCGCGCCGCGGACGCCGTCGGTTCTACTATGGATGGGTCATCGTATCGGTATTTTTCGTAGTCGAATTTGTGACGTACAGCACCACTGGTAGCATCATCACCCTCTTCTTCCCGCCGATGATGAAGGAACTTGGCTGGTCGCTAACGCAGATGACAGGGGCTGTTACCGCCGCTGGAGTCGCGGGTATGTTCGCCGCACCGATTGTGGGGCCATTGCTGGACCGTTACGGTGCTCGCCCAGTGCTTGCAGGAGGGGCGGTGACTGCAGGGGTTTCGCTACTGTTACTAGCCCGGGTGCAGGAGGTCTGGCAGTACTGGTTACTGTTCGGGGCAGTCGGTGCGCTGGGCATGGGCGAGCTGGGTCGTCTATCGACTCCTGTTGTTATCACCAAGTGGTTCGTACGCATGCGCGGTCGTGCACTCGCCATCGCGACCTCAGGGAATATGGTTGGCGGGATGATTATGGCTCCAGTGATGGGGTCAGTCATCGCGTGGGTAGGTTGGCGCGATACATGGGCGCTCCTAGCGGGCGCAATCCTCTTACTCAACCTACCGCTGGTGCTCATCCTAATGCGTCGTGTGCCCGAAGACATGGGGCTCCTGCCAGATGGTGATTCGCCAGAAGCCTTGATAAATGGCTCTGGGGGTGCCGTTAGACGGTCGTACGCGACGGAGCAAAGCTGGACATTGAAGACAGCATCACGGACCCGCTCGCTATGGTTGATGGTCGTGGCGTCCAATTTGATAGGGTTCGCAACTGCGGCAGTGTCATACCATCAAATCATTTTCTTCGTCAACGAAGGCATGTCTATCCAGGGAGCAAGCTACGTACTAAGCGCAAGTTTATTGGGCAGCGCGATGGCTCGATTCTTGTGGGGGTTCCTTGTTGAGCGATTTCCGGTGAGGTCGTGTCTATCCGTAATGGCAGCATTCCGGGCGCTGGGAACTCTATCGCTAGTGGTGGTGCCTTACCCATACAACGTGGGCACCTTCGTGATTGGCTGGGGTTTGTTCGGAGGAGCATTCGGTCTATTGCAACCGATAGCTTGGTCGGACTACTACGGTCGTAGTTTTCAGGGAAGCATCCAGGGCACGCTTCGACCTCTTCTCACAGCGTCGAGGCTGGTAGCACCACTCTCGGTAGCGGTGTTGTTCGATGTGACGGGAAACTACAATATTGCGTTCGTGTTTGCCTCCGCCATAGCGGCGGCAGCGATAGGCTTGTTCTGGATAGCAAAACCACCGACTCTCCCTAGGGTTCCTAGCACTTCCAGCAATAGTTCATATATGGTGGGTCCCGATTCAGCAGCATAGGAGGCCCTGTGGGCAGCAATATCGCAATAATGGGTGCCGGAGCACTTGGTAGTTACGTTGGGGCATTCTTGGCGAGGGGCGGCCAACAGGTCACGTTCATCGATATGTGGCCCGAGCACGTTGAAGTGATGAAATCGAGAGGTCTACACGTCACTGGCAGCCAGGGGCCATTCACCGTGCCCGTGAATGCGCTTCACCTAACCGACGCTCAGGCCATCACTGAGCAGTTCGATTTTGCCTTCATCTCCGTGAAGTCTTACGACACTGAATGGGCAACTCATTTCATGAAGCGCTATGTAAAACCAGAGGGGTTTTTCGTGTCGCTTCAAAATTGCTGGAACGATACGGTAATCGCAGATATCGTGGGCCCAGAGCGGTCTGTAGGATGTATCGCGTCCCACATCGAGGTGGCACTGTGGGAGCCAGGAAGCGTTGAGCGGGGCGGGGCCGTTGGGCGCGACTCAGGTCACTATGTGTTCCGAGTGGGTGAGCAGGACGGCACTGAAACCTCGCGGGTCGCTGAGGTTGTCGGCCTGCTGGATCTCATTGACGGCGCATACGTTACCAACAATCTGTGGGGCGAGCGCTGGGCGAAACTCTCGCAGAACTCGATGGGCAACGCCATATCAGCATCGACCGCGATGGGGACGCTAGAGTTGAACAATAGCGAGGCTGCCCGAGTCATCGGGATACATTTGGCTAAGGAGAGCGCCCAGGTGGGGTTAGCTCTCGGGCTCGACGTTGTCGAGATCAACTCCAAGCCCGCTGCAACATGGGCAGCGGCGGACCAAGGCGACGTTTACGAGGAGTTGGACGACTTCATGGCCAACCGGCCGTCACGCACGAACTGGAAGGCCTCGATGGCGCAAGATGTGGCGAAGGGACGGCGCTCCGAGATTGACTTCATGAATGGTTTGGTCGCGCGCAAGGGCCAGGAGGTGCGCGTACCTACACCTTACACGGATGCGATTGTGAAGATCATGCATCTAGTCGAGGATGGGTCGATCACACCAAGTGGTGCTGTCGCCGACATGATTTTGGCCGAGGTTCGCCGGTAGCATCGAGAGGGCAAGAGGGGGCAATATCGATGAGCGTGCGTATCAATCATATCGCGATCATCAGTCATCAATACGGGATGCTGAGTAAGTTCTATGAATCGTTGTTCGGCATGAAGCCAGCAGGTGACTCTCCCCCATACGCATCGCCATCATACGGCGATGGGAATATAGGCATTCAATTTCTAGTGCGGCGCGACGGTTACATAGGAGGTCTTGATCACTGCGGCATGCTGGTAAGCGACCTAGGACAGATCGAGGTTCGCATGAAGAAGTTCACGGGCTCAAATATGGTCAAGCGCCCATCCACTCGCCCCTTCGCAGCATTCTCCGCGAACGATCCGGACGGTAATCATTTCGACCTAGCAGAAGATCAGGACAAGAGTCGAAAGGAGATCTATGCGAAGGGCACGTGGGAGCAGCCACGCACAATCAATAAGTATGCGATTCGCACTATGAACCCCGAGCGTATCGCGGAGTTTTATGCGGAGGTTTTCGGGTTCGCACCAGCGCCAGAAAGCGGAGCCCCCGGAAGTCATCACCTGACGGACGGTCGTGTGACTTTAGCGATCTTGCCGTGGAGCATGGCGGTGTTCGACGGCATGGCCATCAAGCGGCCTGGACCTGAGCATATCGGCTTCAAAGTCGAGGACATGAAGGAGTTTAAGGCGGATGTCGCCAAGCTAGCTGGAGCCAATCCTTACCTGGCGCCAACTCCGCTAGGCGGCAGCCTTGAGTCTGATGTCCGGCTAAGCCTTTTTGAAGCCAGCGCTACCGGTCAATACCAGATGGCTGACCCTGACGGCATCTGGATCGACATTACTGGCAAATAACTCTCAATTACCGGGCGGGTAGCAACAGGGGGGCAGCGCTACTCAGAGCGTGAGTCGACAGGGTGTTCCAGAAGGCCAAGCACCGCACGTCTCCGGAGGGCAGCGTTGGCAATAATGCCGCCTCCACTCACGGCCATTACCAGTGGCACTCCAACTATGCCGCCCAGAGCACCTATGGCGAACCCTCCCAATGCGGTAAAGGAGATCGCTAGGCTGTGCAGGCTTATAGAGCGTCCTCGAAGATGAGCGGGCGAGACCAACTGCATCATAGCGCCAAGGGCGAGGTCGTAGGCATTCAAAAAGCCCATGACGGCACCAGCCAGAATCACGGATATGGGGAGCGAGCGAGACACGGCGAAGGCTATGAGCGCGACGCCAGCACCGGCGGCACACACAATAATGATTTTTGCCTTGGGGACCGAGTCTCCCCACGCGGCCATGAGCAGCGTGGCGCCGAGCATCCCTGCTCCAACACCGGCTTGCAAGACGCCCAATCCAGTGCCGCCTGTTTCCAATACAGTTTTAGCCATCACCGGAATCATGACTAGGAATGAGAATCCCAGGGTTTCCATCACAACAGATACTGAGAAAAGAATCCGGAGAGATGGGTTTCGGACTGCGAGTTGAGCCCCTTCCAGTGTCTGCCGGAACAGGCTAGTGGATGAAGAGTCAATGCTGCCGTGAATTTGAATCATGAGCAGGAATGGCAATCCGACACCCAGGCTCGCCGCCATGAATGCGAATGCCCCCCAAATGCCCACCCAGTCGATGATCACGCCGATGAACAGCGAGCCGAAGATCATCATGGGGGACGCCGAGACCCGCCATAGCGACACTCCGTTGATAAGCCGATGGGGACCCACTAGGTCGTACACCATCCGGTTCGCAGCAGTGAAGCGCACAGCTCGCTGGCAGCCAGTAACGAAGGCTATAGCTATAGCCCACCAAAGTTCAGCAACATCGTAGTAGGTCGCGAGCGCGAGCCCACCAGCAATAGAGGTGCTAATAATGCCTTCTACAAGCAAGATATTGCGACGCTGGAAGCGGTCGACGATGGCACCTGCTATGAAGGAGAAGGAAAGCTGACCAAGGCCAAGTACGAACGCGAATATGCCTACCCAGAACGGCGAATCCCCGGAAAGATCAAGGATCAACCAGCCATGAATGGCAATCCGCACGTTCATGTCGATCGAGGAGAAAATGTTATTCAAAAAGAAGAATCGGAATCCAGGTGCTTTCAGGGATGCGAACAATATTAAATCCTCAAGCCGCAACAGTGCATTGATCGTACAGCCTAGTCGTAAAGCGCCATGATGACCGCTAAGCTCGCGGACGCTAGTGCAGCCGTGCTAATAGCACCGACGAGGAACACTCGCCCGCCTGTCTGTTGAAGCGTTGTGCGGGTAACGGCGAGTCCGACAGCAGCGAGCACCGGCAACAAAGCCAAGCGCCCACTATAGCCAAGGCCGTCAGCGGCTTCTTCAGGAAGCAATAGATTACCTACAATCACCGCCACCACGAAACCAGGGACGAACAACGGAAGTCGTAATGCCGTCTTCCAGTTGGTAGCACCCGTGTCGACGGAGTCGTCTCGACTAAGTTGTCTGCCGAGTATGCCAAATAGCGGTACAACAATTACCAGCAGACTGACTCTGGACAGCTTCACCGCAGTGGCAACCGCTACTCCTTCCGGGCCTATAGCCTCACCGGCAGCGATAGCTTGCGGTACTGCATGGATAGCCGCACCAGCCCATAGCCCTGCGGCGATAGGATCCAGTTGCAAAGCGTCGGAAATACCGACCACGACGAAGAACATTATCAAGCCTAGGAGGTTGATAGCAGCGAGCACGACCGCTATGTCTTCGGGTTTCAAGCGCAGCGATGGAGCGAGCGCCAACACTGCCGAGTTGCCACATATTGCTCCTCCGGCCCCTAGCGTCGCTCCAAGGGGTGCGCCTATGCTCAACCACTTGGCACCAATCGCAGCAACGAGGAAACTCATGGTGACTGTCGCCAAGATAGCAAGAAGGCCTATCGTTCCTATATCGGCTCCGCCGATCACAGAGAGATCGAGTTCAAAGCCAAGCAAGACAATAGCAAATGGCAGCAATCTCTTTACTACGGCTCTACTGCCAATGAAATCCCCTCCCGTCGCTAAGGCGACTCCCATGCCAGCAAACATAGCAATCGCGCTGGCACCAGGCGAGAAAAAGTCACGCTCAAGGAGTACTGCACTTAGACCCCATCCGGCCGCTGCGAGGGCGAACACTACCAACAAGTCGCGGTTGAATACCAGGTTGTTAAATTTCATTTATGGGAGTAACTCATAGCAGAGAGATTGCTTTCCGAACAACGCAAAGAAGGCGCAATTTAGGGTAGCACTCGAAAGCACGATACCGTCGCAGTGGCACACGCAAATGGGCTCAGTTGGTCAAATCGCTGGCTACCGATACCAATCGAACCCTCAGCTATCCGCCTCACATAGGGATAGTTGGCTAGAGTGAATTGACAATTTCATATGTGTACCCGGAGAGAGATCGACACTCGTATGCTCTATATAATCGACTCGGAGATTATCATGACTGACATATGATCCCCCGCAGCAACCATGACTTGGTGCCTGAAATCTCTCAGGCCCCTGGTAATCCGTTCACAATGGTGATGTCCGCTATACTCCAAGGGCTGCGCCCCTGTAGCTCAGTGGATAGAGCACCGGCCTCCGAAGCCGGTGGCGGGAGTTCGAGTCTCCCCGGGGGCACCATGCCACCGTCGGCTTGGCCGACGGTCATGCCAAGGAACTGCCTCGCTCCGGTAGGTATGCCTTCTTTGACAGGGCGCGCTTATCCTCGTTGGCTGCTCTCCTCATGGGCACGCAGTCACGTATGCCCTCGTGCTAGCCGAGACCAGGGATCCTGTAGCAAGGATGTCCATACTCCTCAAAGAGAGCCTTGGCGGAGTTGATACCTGCCGATTTTCCCAGCAAACTACCGTATCATTCCGTTGATGAGTACACGCAGACAAAATCCCGTAAGGGCATCGATTCTTGACCGGCTAATCGAGGCTACGTGGTTGGTATGCGCGGCTCTCGTACCTCTCCTGATCATGCCGGAAACCTCGATGGTAGGGTTCATACAGGTCCCAAAGGTTTTCCTTTTACGCACCTGCGCGATATTGCTGGTGGTACTAATGGGCCTCAAGGTGACCACAGAATCCAGACGGCCGGATGCTATTGGGCAATCAATTTCAGATTTGCTGAAAGCTGGACTTAGCACTGCGGCCAGTTACTTACGTGGCCATCCGATTATCTTGGCCGCGGCTGGCGTCCTCGTAGCAAATCTTATCTCGCTGTCGTTCTCCCCTATGCCAACCGTGAGCTTAGGGGGTACCGACCCTGGCAGGGACAGTTATTCGCTCACGAGCGTTGCCAGCTATTTTGTGGTGTTCGTCGCTATCGCAATAAGCATGCGAAACGTGGTGCAAGTTCGCCGGCTTTTCTGGGCCTTGACTATCTCGTCACTCATTTTGAGTGCATACGGAGTGGGGCAATATCTGGGGTTCGATCTGTTCCGTGAGGAGTTACCCGTCCAGGAACGGATCTGGCTCACGTTTGGTAGCGCTACGTTCGGGTCGGCCTACCTGCTGATGACAATCCCCCTAACTATGGGTCTATGGCAAGGCTGGCAGCAGCGGTTCTCCCGGCCTATACACATTGCCATTGGGGTAGCACTAGTGATGCCCCAGGTGGGAGTGGTTGCGTTGGCACTAAGCCGAAGTTCGATTATCGGCATGATCTTTAGCCTCGTCCTTTTCGTTGGATTGAGTTTCTGGGTCTTCGGCCTCAAAGGCATGCGTCGTCCCGCATCAATTCTGGCGGCGGGCATGTGCTTCGCACTGGTCATTAGCTTCCTGCCCGTCTCCGGCGTGTCAGCGACCAGAAGCAATCTGGTCGACCGCCTGTCTACCATCCCGTCGGCATTCACCAACGAGGGAGGTGGTCTCAGCCTGCGCTACACAATCTGGGGATACTCAGCCTCAGCCTTCGGGTCGACTCCTTGGGCCAATACGGTAGAGAACCCTGAGATCCCTGTACTCACTGTTAAGCCATTACGTAGGCTCGTTGGGTACGGCCCTGAAATGTTTCGGTACGCGATCAGCTTCGCAGGAGGGGCTTCCGCTCGACCAGACGCACCTGCGAAATGGCAAAGTGCCCATAACTTTCTGATTCATGCAGCGATTGAGTTAGGCCTCTTCGGTGCATTGGCTTACTTAGCCCTGATAGCGACGGTAGCGTTGGCACTATACCGGTTACTCCAAGAGGCCCGTCGCGGTTTGGTAACAGAGCCTCTAGCGTATGTAGTCATCGGCCTTGCTGCGGTGCTCGTGGGCCGGGGGATTGAACAAGTGACAGGCAAAGCTCAAGTATCAGATCTGGCGTTGTCCTGGATACTCGGCGGCGTCGTAGTGGCCATCGTCAGCATGCGATCGAGAACAATCAGGGAGACATCTGCTGTGGCCAATACCCCTGTGCCGCACAAGCAAGAGCTGCATCGCACATCTATAAGGCGCCGAGCTAGTGGCACCGCGGGTGCTCTCCCAGCAAGTACAGCCGCAAATATCACATGCGCATTGCTCATAATAGCCGCGCTGTTGCTTTGGTCTCAGACCGTGGTAGGCACGGTACGTTCGTCCCTTCTTTTAGGTGAGGCGCAGCGGGCGAGTGAAGCGGGTCGCATTGACCTAACAGAGGGGATCATGAAGCGGGCCATACTGACCGCACCTCAAGACGTAACTCCACGCTTCCTATTGAGTCAGGGTTTGCTTAGCGGGGCTAAGCAAGAGCCTGATCCTGCGCTGAAACTCCCCATGCTGCTAACGGCGTACGAAATCATCGGCGATGTTTTCCTACGGAATCCGATGGATCACAAAGCCCGATTGACCGCATCGGAAATCAGCACAGCAATCATGTTCTTAGATACTACCTGGGTATCGACTGCGGTCAGGAACAGAGAGATTGACACAGCCCTCTCTCCATGGCTGTGGAAAATTCGTGATTACCAAGCCAGGACCCTGTTCGAGGTAGGCTCGCTGGAAGAGGCAATCGAGGCCTTAAATCTAGCCAAGCAATTGGGCGCGGACGAGAGCCCGGACGCCTACTACGTTCACTATGTCTATGCAAAAGCGAATTTCGCATTGGGTCGTATAGAAGCAGCTAAGCTAGCAGTACAAGCTTTCAAGAGATCTCCGTATAAAAAAGAACACCTTGAGGCCGATCTTAATGCTGAGCTTGATGCTCTAAGCAAGTCACTCTAGGGGTAGCGGGCGACGATGACCAAACTGGAAAAGGCCATAGAAGCATGTTGGTTATCGGGCGCAGCCCTAGTTCCTCTCGCCATGGTACCCCAGAGCTGGGCAACGGGGTTCATTGAGGGGCCCAAGATATTCGTGGTCCGAACTGTTGCTCTCTTACTGGCCGTGCTGCTTTCGGTGGAATGGGCGAGGCGACCGCGCTCCGTAACCGCTAATGCAGATAACGCAGACACCATCAGTCTCAACCAGGCACACCGTTCGTTGTCGAGCGCGCTCCAGTATTTGAGTAGTCAACCAATCGCGATAGCAGCGGCAGCAGTTGCAGCGGTTACGGTTATTTCGACTGCATTTTCCCCACTCCTTAGCATCAGCTTCTTCGGAGTCGATCCAGGGCGAGACAGCTACGCCTTGCTCAGTATTGCATCTTACTTAGTTATCTTTGGGGCAATCGGTGCACATCTAAAAAGTGTCGATCAAATCAGAAGGCTGATCTGGGTGCTTACCGCCTCCTCCATTATTCTCAGCACATACGGAATCGGGCAACACTTCGGAATCGACCCCTTCCGTAAAGATGTCAGCCCTGCGCTGAGGATTTCGCTGACATTCGGCAACGCAGTCTTCGGTGCCGCCTATCTGTTGATGGTCATCCCTCTGACCCTTGCATTGTGGCAGGCATGGCGCAATACCTACGGCTTTCTAGCACACGTTGCAATCGGCGCGGGGCTAATCGCAACCCCGATGACGGCAGTCGCATTCACCCTGAGTCGTGGGTCGATAATCAGCCTCTTGGTGGCGATTGTGGTGTTCCTAGGCGTTATAGGGTTAGTGATGGGTGTGAAAGCAGCGGGGCGCCCCGCTGCCAGTATCGCCATTGCGGTCAGCATCGCTTTCGCAATGGGGTATGTTCCCGTGACAGGGTCCATCGAGGAAACAGGGCAGTTGGTCACCCGTTTGTCAACAGTGGGAGGAGAGGTTACTTACACTGGAGGCCTAAGTGACCGCTACACGACGTGGGTAGTTGCAGCGCAATCCTACATCGACGTCCCTTGGATAGACACATCGCAGTACTCAGGTATGCCGTCCCTGACACTCCCCATACTTCGTCCAATTATCGGCTACGGGCCTGATATGTTCACCTATGCATACGCGTTGCAAGGGGATACGACACATTTCTCACTCCCTGCCCACGCGCACAATTTCATCATCCATACTGCGATTGAACTCGGATTGTTAGGGGTCATCGCCTATGCCGCACTAGCTATCGCCACAGGGCTCACCTTGATTTTGATGTTGTTGGCAGCAAGACGCGGTGAGACTTCGCAATGGATGGCTTATATCATTTTCGGGCTTATTGGAGTATTCGCAGGGCGATTGCTTGAGCAGATGGCGGGGAAGGGCCAAGTAGCGGACATAACGCTTGCCTGGATATTGGCTGGCGTGGTGCTAGCCATGTCTCAGTTTCCAGCAAGTCAGTGGATTGAGCCTCTCCCTGCGGCGCCGAATTTAGCTACACTTTCCTCGCAGAAGAGGGCACCAAAATCACGGTCATCGATGTCTCCTAGCAGAGCTTCTCGCTCGTCAGCAAAACCCGGTCTGCCAATGCGTGCAGCGCTGGTGGTGGTGGTGGCGATACTTACGTTGGTTTTTTGGTGGCACACGGTTTTCCTAGGCCTCTACGTGACCTTTCTATCGGCGAAAGCGATATCGGCAAGTGATGCAGGCGATTTCTCTGCTGCAGGCGCCCACTTAATGCAGTCAGTAGAACGCTTCCCCTCCTCTACGTCTCAACGTACGATACTCGGGAAGTCGCTTCTAGCCGGAGCGCGATTAGAAGCCGATACGCATAATCGCTTAGCGCAGTTGCAGGAAGCGCTAAGGGTCATCAAAGGCATCACTGATCGTAACCCGTTGGACTATCGAGCATGGACCATCGCGTCAGATATTACCCGCGAATTGCTATTCCTGGATAAGGCTTTCGCAGCGGAAGCCATCAGCACCCATGAAACAACCGCTGCTTTGAGTCCCGGATTAAGGCAACCTGCGGAACAATTAGCAACGATATTCCTGATAGCAGGGGACTATCGGCAAGCGCTTGAAATCGTGCTATCAGCCCGTGACTTGGCTGCACTGGACGACCCCGAGGGGCATTTCCTTTCTTACATAGAGGCAGAAGCACTCCTAGGGATGGGGAACATGGAAGAGGCGAACGCAATCGCTCTCATGCTGTCCGAATCTGGCAACCCAGACGCCATCGCATGGATCAAGGCACTTGAGAATTAGTACTCTAGTCTCCCAATCATTCTGGTTCCGAAATCCTACCGTGCTGACTCTGATCGTTTCAGGCTGCAAAATGAACAAGCATCGCCAATGATTGGGCCC